>JBPPMV010000092.1:0-9233 GCA_051306235.1 Mycobacterium sp.
AAGAGACAGCCCCAGAATCCTCCCCCGTCCCACGCCGCCCGGCGCGGACATCTGGGGCGTGTCGCGGTAACGGTCCGATCGACGGTGGTCAGCTAATCCGAGAAACGCAAAGCGGTCGCTGTGACGGCCACAAAAGCGGCCATTGCGCGGGTCTCGGCGAAACCGCGGCGCCTACGCGCCGACGAGGCCTTCGCGCGGCGCCTACGCGCCGACGGGGACTTCGCGCGGCGCCTACGCGCCGACGATCGACAGCCATTCGCCGTAGAACAGCGCCACACCCAGACCACATGCGATGGCGGTGAGAAGCCAGAACCTGATGATCACCGTCGTCTCCGCCCAGCCCACCAGCTCGAAATGATGGTGGAACGGCGCCATCCGGAACACCCGGCGCCCGGTGGTGCGGAAGGCCAGAATCTGCACCACCACCGAGGTCACCTCGGCCACGAAGAGCGCGCCCAGCACGACTGCCAGGATCTCGGTGCGACTGGTCACCGAGAGGCCGGCGATGATGCCGCCCAGGGCCAGCGAACCGGTATCGCCCATGAAGATCTTGGCGGGGGCGGCATTCCACCACAGGAAGCCGATGCAGGCACCCGCGGTGGCCGCCGCCACCAGTGCCAGATCCAGCGGATCGCGCACGTTGTAACAGCCCAGGCCGGGACTCGTCGCGCAGGCGTTGCGGTACTGCCAGAAGGTGATGAGCACATACGCCGCGCTGACCATCGCCATCGCGCCGGCGGCCAGTCCGTCCAGGCCGTCGGTGAGGTTCACCGCGTTGGACCACGCGCTGACGAGCACCACCACGAACACGACGAACACCAGCGGTGCCAGCGTGACGGTGGCGATCTCCCGCACATAGGACAGCTGCGCGCTGCCCGGGGTCAGTCCCTCGGCATTGCTGAACTGCAGCACCAGCACGCCGAACAGCACCGCGGCCGTCAGCTGCCCGACGGTCTTGGCGGTCTTGTTCAGGCCCAGGTTTCGGGACCGGCGGATCTTGATCGAGTCATCGATGAAGCCGACGATCGCCAGCGCGGTCGCCAGCCCCAGGACCAGGACACCCGACGCGGACGGACCCTCACCGTCGAACGCCAACCCGACGAGGTGCGTACCCAGGTAGCCCGCCCAGATCCCGGCGATGATCGCGACACCGCCCATCGACGGGGTGCCACGCTTCTTCTGATGGCTCGGCGGGCCGTCCTCGCGGATCTCCTGCCCGAACCCCTGCTTGGTGAACAACCGGATGAGCACGGGCGTCAGGATGATCGAGACCGCCAGCGCGATCGCGACCGCGAACAGGACTTGCTTCACCGCTACCGGCCTCCCTGCTCGGCGAGCAGATCGGCCAGCGCGCCGAGTCCGGCGGCGTTCGAGGCCTTCACAAGTACTACGTCCCCCTCGGCCAGTTCGGCCCTCAGCACATCCAGCGCGGCGTCGGCGTCGGGAACCAGCACGGCCTCACTACCCCACGAGCCTTCCATCACCGCCCCCTGGAGCATGGCGTTCATCGGCCTTCCGGTTCCCACGACTATCAGACGAGACACATCTAAGCGCACGGCGAACCTGCCGATGCGATCGTGTTCGGATATCGCGTCGTCCCCGAGCTCGCCCATCTCGCCCAGGACCGCCCAGCTACGGCGTTTGCGGCCCGTGGTCTTGACGGACTCTCGGGCCATCCAGGCCAGCGCCTTGAGCCCGGCGGCCATCGAATCGGGGTTGGCGTTGTAGGCATCGTTGATCACGGTGACACCGTCGGCGCGGGTGCTGACGTGCATCCGGCGCGCCGAGACCGGCCCGGCGGCCGCCAGCGCATCGGACACCTGCTGCAGCGTCGCGCCGCATTCCACAGCCACCGCGGCCGCGCACAACGCGTTGGACACCTGATGCTCGCCGTGCACGGCCAGCGCGATATCGACCGCACCATCGCCGGCATGCAGCGTGAAGCGCGGGCGGGCCAACTCGTCGAGGGTCTCGGCATCCGACCAGACATCGGCGCCGGCATTGCGTGACACCCGCACGACCCGCGCCGCCGTCTTCTCCGCCATCGCGGACACCGCCGAGTCGTCGGCGTTGAGCACCACCACGCCGGAGGCCGGAACAGCTTGGGGCAGTTCGGATTTCGTCGCCGCGATGATCTCTCGTGAGCCAAACTCGCCGAGGTGGGCGGTACCGACGTTGAGCACCACACCGATCGACGGTGTCGCGATGGACGCCAGCGCCGCGATATTGCCGGGATGCCGCGCCGACATCTCCAGGATCAGAAAGTCGGTGTCGGGGGTACAGCGCAGCACCGTCCAGGGATGCCCGAGTTCGTTGTTGAAGGAACCCGGTGGCGCCACCACCTCGCCGAGCGGGGCCAGCACCGCCGCCAGCAGATCCTTGGTGGACGTCTTGCCCGACGACCCGGTGACGCCGATGATCCGCAGGCCTCCGGCCACCAATTCGGTGGCCACCGCCGCCGCAAGTTTGGCCAGCGCGGCCAGCACCGCGGCACCCGACCCGGCGGCGTCATCGTGTTCCAGGGCACCCGATGCCCCGTCGGCGGCGGTCACCGCGGGCACCACGACGGCAGGCACCCCGACCGGGCGCGCCGCCAGCACCGCGACCGCACCCGCGGCCACCGCACCGGCGGCGAAGTCGTGGCCGTCGGACCGTGCCCCGGGCAGTGCCAGGAACAGCCCGCCCGGGGTGAGGGCGCGCGAATCGAACTCCACCGTGCCGGTGATGCGTACCGTTTCCGCCTCGGCGGCGCTGATATCGGCGAGTTCGCCGCCGACGATCTCGGCGACCCGGGCCAGGGTGAGCGCGATCATCGGTTGCGCCCGAGTTCGGTCAGTGCCGACGCCAGTTCCTGCCGGTCATCGAACGGTCGGGTCGCGCCGCGGCTTGTCTGTCCGGACTCGTGGCCCTTCCCGGCGATGAGCACCACATCGCCGGTGCGCGCCCAAGCCACGGCGAAGTCGATGGCAGCGCGTCGATCCCCGATCTCGACGACCTCGGCCGCCGAGCCGGTCGCACCGGCCAGCACCGCGGCCCGGATCACCGCCGGGTCCTCGTCGCGCGGATTGTCATCGGTGACGACCACCAGGTCGGCCAGCTCGGCGGCGACGCGGCCCATCGGTTCGCGCTTACCGACATCCCGGTTGCCGCCCGCGCCGAACACCACCGCGATCCGGCCGTGTTGCTGACCCCGCAGGGTCTGCAGCACGGCTTCCAAGGCGCCGGGCTTGTGCGCGTAGTCGACGAGGGCCAGAAAATCCTGACCACACTCGATGGTCTCCAGCCGGCCAGGAACCGCCGCGGCCCGCAGCCCGGGTGCGCTCTGCTCGGGTGATACCCCGACCATATCGAGCAGCGCCACCGCGAGCAGGGCGTTGGCGATGTTGTAGCGGCCGGGCAACCCGATCCGCAGCGTGTGGTGCACCCCGGCGGGGTCGACGGCGACGAACTCCTGGCCGCCCTGGCCGATGGCGCGCACCGCGTCGATCCGCCAGTCCGCGTCGGCGGCCTCAGTGCTGACCCGCACCGGCGCCTGGGACCGGGCGGCGATCCGGCGACCCCACTCATCGTCGACACACACCACCGCATGGGCGGCGTGCGTCGGCGAGACCGGTTCGAACAGCCGCGCCTTGGCATCGAGGTAGTCGTCCATCGTCGGATGGAAGTCCAGATGATCGCGGGACAGGTTGGTGAACCCGCCGGCCTCGAACACCGTCCCGTCCACCCGGCCCAATGTCAATGCGTGGCTGGACACCTCCATCACGACGGTGTCCACCCCCCGTTCGACCATCACGGCCAGCAGCGCCTGCAGATCGGGTGCCTCCGGCGTGGTCAGCGCGCTGGGTTCATCGCGGCCGTCGATGCGGATCCCGACGGTGCCGATCAACCCGACGGTCCGGCCCGCGGCCCGCAGCCCCGCCTCGATCAGATAGGTGGTCGTCGTCTTACCGGATGTGCCGGTGACGCCCACGACGCGCAGCGACCGGGACGGGTGTCCGTAGACGGCGGAGGCGAGCGACCCGAGCACCGCGCGGGGGTCGGGATGTACCAGCACCGGCACGCCGAGGCCCGACATCTGCTCGGCACCGGCCGGATCGGTGAGCACGGCAACCGCGCCGGCCTGCGCCGCGTCGGCGACGAACCGGGCTCCGTGCGCGGAGGCGCCGGGCAGCGCGGCGAACAGATCTCCGGGGCGAACGTCCTGGCTGCGCAGTGTCGCCCCGGTAACCCGGATATCGGTGCCGCCCGCCGCGGCGATCTGACCGGGCAGGAGCCCGATCCGCTCGGCCAGCGGCCCGAGCAGCGCACCGGCGGGATGGGAGGGACGCAGTTTCATGGCCTTGCCACAGTACCGGGGTGCAGAACGGCGGCCGCCACGACGCGGACCCTGTTCACGACAACCGCGCTATTCGGCTACCAGCGTCAGCGGCGGGCCGGGATCCGCCGAGAGCGGCACGTTCTCGCGCTGCAGGAGCCAGGCCGCGATGTTGTGGAACAGCGGGGCCATGGTGGTGCCCGGCAGACCCTCGGCGGTGCGGTGCGGGTTGTCACCCATGATGCCGATGACATAGCGCGGGTTGTCCGACGGGGCCAGGCCGGCGAAGGTGATCCAGTAGTGGTCGTCGTAGTAGCAGCCACAGTTCGGGTTGATCTGCTGGGCGGTGCCGGTCTTACCGGCGATCTGGTAGCCCTCGACGGCCGCCTGCCAACCGGTGCCCTGCTGGACACCGCGCGGATCGCGTTGCACCGTGGCGCGCAGCATGTTGCGCACGGCGACCGCGGTCTCCGGCGACACCACCCGGATACCCTCGGGCGCGGCCTCTTCGGTGCGGGTGCCGTCGGCGGCGATGGTGGCCTTGACGATCCGCGGCGGGACCCGAACACCGTCGTTGGCGACGGTCTGGAACATCCCGGTCATCTGCAGCAGGGTCATCGAAAGGCCCTGGCCGATGGGCAGGTTGGCGAACGAGCTGCCCGACCACTGGTCGATGGGCGGCACCAGGCCCGCGCTCTCGCCGGGCAGGCCGACGCCGGTGCGCTCACCGAGACCGAACTTGGCCAGCATCTCGGCGAACCGTTCCGGTCCGACCCGCTGGGCCAGCATCAGGGTGCCGACGTTGGAGGACTTACCGAAGACACCGGTGGTCGTGTACGCGTCGACGCCGTGGTTCCAGGCGTCCTTGACCGTGACGCCACCCATATCGATGGAACCCGGAACCGACAGCACCTCATCGGGATTGGTCAGTCCCATGTCGATGGCCGTTGCGGCGGTGACGATCTTGTTCACCGAACCGGGTTCGAACGGTGAGGAGACCGCGGGGTTACCCATCTGACGGTGCCCTTGGCGTCCGAGGTCCTGCGAGGGGTCGAATGTGTTGTCATTCGACATCGCCAGTACTTCACCGGTTTTGGCATCGAGCACCACCGCGGAGACGTTGTCTGCGCCGGAGGCGTCTTTGGCCAGCTGCACCTGCTGCTGCACGTAGAACTGGATATCGTCGTCGAGGGTGAGTTGCACGGTGGAACCGTCGACGGCCTCGTGCCGGTTGCGCATGCTGCCGGGAATCATCACACCGTCGGAGCCGCGGTCATAGGTGACCGAGCCGTCGGTGCCCGCCAGCCGCGAGTCCATCGAATCTTCCAGTCCGAGCAGGCCGTGACCGTCCCAGTCGATACCGCCGACGATATTGGCGGCCAGCGAACCACCGGGGTACTGCCGGATGTCCTGGCGCTCCGAACCGACCTCGGGGAACTTGGCCATGATGGCGTCGGCAACCGCAGGGTCGACCGCGCGTGCCAGGTAGGCGAAGGTGTCCTTGCTGTTCAGCTTGGCCAGCACAGTTTTCGCGTCGGGCCGGTTGCTCAGCCGGTTGGCGACCTCGGCGGCGATCTCGCGTAACCGCTCGTCAGGGTCCGGCTCGTCGGGATCCTTGGCCTTGGCTTCCTCGAGCTGCTTGCGCACGCGCACCGGCTGGAACGTCAGCGCCCTGGCTTCGATGGTGAAGGCGAGCTTGTCGTCATTGCGGTCGACGATGCTGCCGCGCACCGCTTTCTGCACATCGGTCACCTTGAGCTGGCCAGCGGCCTCGGCGCGCAGCCCTGCAGCGTTGGAGATCTGCAGGTTGAACAGCTGCGCCGCGGCCACCACGAGAACCAGGAAGATGACGACATTGCCGGCCCGGTGCCGGAACACGAAAGAGGAACTGCGCAGGCCGGTTTGCGTCTCCGGGCGGCGGATCCGCCGATCGGTCGCGGCGTGCTCCTGAGACTTGCTGGAACGACTCATGCGATCTCCTCGCAAGCTCGGATCTCGCATGACCATTCATCGATTCGCTCGCAAGCGTCGCTCATGCTGCGGGAACCTCGGGGATCGCGGGAGCAACAGGGGCCTCAGGTGCAGGCGCGGGCGCCGGTGCGACGTACTCCAGACCGCCGACCGGTCCGGGCTGCGCGGGCAACGCCGGGGACGGCAGATGCGGCAATCCGTCCGCCGGCAGCGGGGGCAGTTGAGCGGCCGGATCAACCGGCGCGGCAGCGGGATCCACCGGGACCGCCAGCGGGGCGACCGGCGCGACCGGTGCGGTCAGGGGTGCTGCCGGGGCCACCTGCGCCTGCGGCGGCACCCGCACCACCACCTCGCGCGGATCCACCACCCGAGGAGCCGGCGGGCCGGCGGCGGCCGCAGGACGCCCCGGCGCCGACGGAGCGGATGTCGTCTCATCGGGTAACGGCGAGTTGAGCGGTGGCGGCGATACACCCTCGGCCGGTTTCGGCGTGCCCACCACCATCCAGGCGCCGGTGGGATCCTGCACCAGGTGCGCGGTGTCGCGGGACGGGATCATGCCCAGCTCGCGAGCGGACTCGGCCAGCGCAGGCGGGGCCTGGGCCTCCAGCACATCGCGCTCCAGAGCCTCTTTCTGCTGCAGCAGAGCCTGGTTCAG
Source organism: Mycobacterium sp. (assembly GCA_051306235.1). GTDB lineage: Bacteria > Actinomycetota > Actinomycetes > Mycobacteriales > Mycobacteriaceae > Mycobacterium. The sequence goes on from JBPPMV010000092.1 coordinate 6,942, forward strand.
CTGGCGGGCGTGCCCGAGCTGATAGGAGCGTTCGGCGGCATCGGTGGACAACCACAGCGTGACACCGAGGCCCACGCCGAGCGCGCCGATGACCAGCACCACGAACGGAACCCGCGCCGCCAACGTCCGCGGGTTGAACTCGACAGACGCCAGCCGGGTGATCAGCCGTTCCCGCAGTGGCAGGCGGACTACCTTGGGAGCCTTGGCCTTACGCGCCTTGGCGCGCGCCTTCGCCTGGGTGGCGTTCTTGGGGCGTGCGGGCGCGTCGACGGGTCGCCGGGCCGGTGTGGACTTGGGGGCGGGTCGTTGCGGGCGCTGTTCGGGCGCACCGCGGCGTTTGCGCGGTGGCGCATCGGCCTGCCGGGCACGGACCCGCTGCGGCTTACCGCGTCGTTGCTCATCGGTGCCGGGCACCGGTGCGGGGCGCTTCGCCTTCATGAGTCATCCCTTCCGGCAACCTTTTCCACAGCCCGCAGCCGCACCGAAGCGCTTCGCGGATTCCGTTCGATCTCCTCGGCGTCCGCCTGCTCGGCGCCTCGGGTCAGCGATACGAATTCGGCCTCGTAGCCGGGCAACTCGACGGGAAGGCCCGGTGGTGTCCGGGACGCTGTCGCGGCCGCGAACAACCCCTTGACGATCTTGTCCTCCAGGGACTGATACGCCATCACGACGACACGACCGCCACCGGACAGCGCCGCCAGCGACGCAGGCAGGGCATCGCGCAGCGAGTCGAGTTCGGCGTTGACCGCGATCCGCAGCGCCTGGAAGGTGCGCTTGGCCGGATGCCCACCGGTGCGCCGAGTCGCAGCAGGGATCGCCTCGTAGAGCAGTTCCACCAGTTCGGCCGTACTGTTCAGCGGCTGCCGGGCCCGGCGACGGACGATGCGGCCGGCGATTCGGCTGGCGAACCGCTCCTCGCCGTACTCGCGCAGCACCCGCGTGAGTGCCCGCTCGTCGTAGGTGTTCAGGATGTCGGCCGCGGTGAGTTCGGCGTCGGGGTCCATCCGCATGTCCAGCGGCGCGTCATGGGAATAGGAGAAACCGCGGTTTTTCAGATCCAGCTGCATCGAGGACACACCCAGGTCGAAAAGCACGCCGTCGACGGCGATCTCGTCCCGATCCGCCCAGTAGCCGTCGTACCGGGTGCGAACCGTGCGGAACCGGTCGCCAAAGGGTGCCAGTCGCTCGGTGGCGATGCGCAGCGCATCGGGATCGCGGTCCAGGCCGACGACCTGAAGACCGGGCAGATCGGTGAGGAAGCGTTCGGTGTGCCCGCCGGCACCGAGGGTCGCGTCGACCAGGACGGCGCCGGCGCCATCGGCGTGGTACCGGGTCAGCGCCGGCGTGAGCAGCTCGACGCAGCGGTCGAGGAGGACCGGAACATGGCCGTGCTCTCCGGAGCGTGAAGGATCGTCAGGCACTGAGACTCCCCTGTTGCGATGGGGCGCCCCTGCAACGGGGTCCCTGTCCGAGGATGCGGACCTGGCGTCGGGGAAGTACGCCAGGGCCGGTTCGGACAGAGGCCTCGTTGCACGGGCATGGGGGTCAGATGATGTCGCGAAGAGTGTCATCGCTGGCCGCGGAGAAGGTCTCTTCGTGGGTCTCCTGGTACTGCTGCCAAGCCTGTGCGTCCCAGATCTCCAGGTGACCGAGCGAGCCGGTCACCACACATTCCTTGGAAAGGTTGGCGTAGCGACGGTGTTCGACGGACAGGGTGATCCGGCCCTGCGCGTCGGGATGCTGCTCATCGGCACCGGCCGCCAGGTTGCGCACGTAGGCGCGGGCCTGTGGGTCGCTGCGCGAAGCCAGCATCGCTTTCTCGGCCAGCTTCTCGAACTCCGTCCGCGGATACACAGCCAGGCTGTGATCTTGACTCTTGGTGACCATCAACCCTCCTGCCAGTGCGTCGCGGAACTTGGCGGGCAGTGTGAGCCGCCCTTTGTCATCGAGCTTGGGCGTGTAGGTGCCGAGAAACATCTCGCCACCTCCCACCACTCGGCTGGATCCCGAGTCGCTTCTGCCCGCTGTACGAAGCTCCGGTTGCTCCGTTGTCCGCCACTTTACCCCACATTCCCCCACTTAGCTCCATTTGCTGCCACCATGTTGCCCGCACTCCCCACCCGCGGGCCAAATGACGTGTGTCACCCCCACGCGGCTGCCGCCATCTGGCCCGCCCCACACCTCAAAACCGCAGCTGAAAGGGTCGCAGAAGGCATGTGCGCGCAGGATGGGCAGGGGTGGGGCGCAAGTGGGGGCCATGCCCTGGCGCCGACGACACGCCGAGGTATCTGA
>JBPPMV010000093.1:0-5397 GCA_051306235.1 Mycobacterium sp.
TCAGATGTAATTCCGAGCTGCTCAGAGCGCTTTTTTGCCGCCGACACGGCGTCGGCGACAGCACTGCGAAGCCCGCCTCGCTCGAGTTCCCGCAGACCAGCCGCGGTGGTGCCACCCGGTGAGGTCACCACAGCCCGCAGCGAGGCGGCCGATGTGTCCATCGAACCGGCCGGGGTGCCGTCGAGTCGATCGAGCAGCATGGCTGCCGACCCGGCCATGGTGTGCGCGACGAGTTCGGTGGCCACTTCCCGGGAGAGCCCGACACCGACGCCGGCGTCGACGAGCGCCTCGACCATCAGGAAGAAATAGGCGGGTCCGGAACCGGATACCGCGGTCACGGCGTCCAGCTGTGCCTCGTCCACGGTGAGGACGTCGCCGACGGTGTCGAAGATGGCCGACACCTCCTTGAGTTGGGCAGCGGTGGCGAACCGGCCGGGTGCCAGCGCGCTGACGCCGCCACCGACGACCATCGGCGCGTTCGGCATCACCCGGACCACCGGGGCGCCCGCGGGCAGCTTGGCTTCGTAGAAGGCCGTGTTCACGCCGGCGGCCACACTGACGAAGACCTGCTCCTCGCTGTTCCCGTCGGCGTTGGCGACGGACTCGGCGATCTGGGCGGTCACCGCCTCCACATCGGCCGGTTTGACCGCGATGATGACGTAGGTGGCGCTGTCGGTGGCTTCGGCCACCGAGGTCACCCGCACCGAGTAGGTCTCAGCCAGCTGCTTGGCGCGGTCGGGATACCTCTCGGCGACCACCAGATCCTTGACCTGTCGACCCGCCCTCAACAACCCCGAGAGCAGCGCTTCGCCGATACTCCCGCCACCGATGATCGCAATTCTTGCCACCGGGAAAGCATGACACGACGGTGATCACTCAGCTTGCAGGGACCAGCGCCAGCTGACGGCTCTGCACCACGATGCGGCCCACCGAATCCACCACCACGTGATCCTCGTCGAACCACTCCTGCCCGATCTGCGTCGTCGTGCACAGCACCCGCAACCAGCCGTCGGCCGGGCGGGCCCGCAGGAAGGCCGTCAGCTGCACGGTGGGTGCCCACCCGAACCGGCTGACCCCGAACGTCACCGGGGCCGACACATCGCCACACAGCAGGGCGAACAGCACATCGGGGGTTTCACCCCGGGGCCGCACCCAATACTCGATGACCGGAGGTCCGCCATCGGAGCGCGGGGCCATGGTGGTCAGCGACGGCCGGATATCGCAACCGTGCGCCAGATGCACGATGTCGGCCATCCGATGCCCGGGCCCGATGGGCTTGAGCCCGGGCGGGGGTTCGGGTGTCATCAACGGCACCACCGGATTCGTCGACAGCAGCGGCGGGGCGTCGTGCTCGGGAGTGCCGAGCGTGATCGACGCCCGCACAGCGGCCCGGTCGCCCTGTCTGAGCTCGACGTCGACGAGGCTGATCCGCCTGCCGCGCTTGCGCACGCTGGTGACCACCTGCAGCGCGCCGGGGTCCGGTGCCCACAGGAAGTTCCCGGACACCACGATCGGCTCATCGTCGGTGCCCAGTTCGGTGCGCGCGGCATTGGCACACAGCGCGAGCATCGCCCCGCCGTGCACCTTCGGTCCGATGGTCCAGTGCTCGTCGAGCACGCCGTCGTAGACACCGCCGCCGGCAGATTCGAGCCGCATCGCGTCGCTGAACAGCACGCTCATCGCAGCAGGTGCTCCCTGGCGAACTGCAGCGACTCGGTCAGCAGCGCCTCGCGCTCGGCGGAGTTCCGCGCCCCGGAAGTGGTCACCTCCAAGATGACGTGTCCGGTGAAATCACTGGTGGCGAGCTGGCGGCACACCTCGGCGGCGGGCTGGGTACCCCGGCCGGGCACCAGATGCTCGTCGGTGGCCGCTCCACTGCCGTCACACAGGTGCAGGTGCACCAGGCCCTCCCCCATCCGCTGCGCCAGCTCCAGTGCGTCGGTCCCCGCGGTGGCGCTGTGCGACAGATCCAAGGTGTAGTGCGCATGCCCGCCGTCGAGCGGGTCATAGGACGGCGCGAACGCCGAGATCCCCGGCCCGGGCCGGCCGCCGCGCTTGCGCATCCGCTCGATCGAGGGCTGCCCGGTGCCCCAGAACCGGTCCGCGCGGAACGGGAACATGTTCTCCACCGCAACCAGCACGTCACTGCCGGCCTCCAGATCGGCGACCTGCCGGCTGAACCCCTCGGCGTAGCGGCGCTGCCAGCGAAACGGCGGGTGTACCACCACGGTCTGCGCGCCCAGCTGTTCGGCAGCGCGCACGCTGCGCTCCAGCTTCGCAATCGGGTTCGGTCCCCACACCCGCTGGGAGATCAACAGGCAGGGCGCATGTACCGAGAGCACCGGTATGCCGTAGCTCTCGGACAGTGCGGCCACCGCATCGATGTCCTGGCTGACCGGTTCGGCCCACACCATCAGTTCGACGCCGTCGTACCCGAGCCGGGCGGCGTGGTCGAAAGCCGCCTCGATGCGCAGCGGGTACACCGATGCCGTCGACAGTCCGACCTTGATTGCGGGGCGCACTAGGTGGACTGCAGCAGCGCCAGCGGTCCGAGCGTCACCATGGCGCCCACCGCCACCGCGATCAACGTGCTGGCAATGTCCTCGGTCTTACGCACCACCCGAACGCCCACCACGAGGCCGAGAATCACCAGCACCGACAGCGCGAGCGCCACGATGTTGTTCCACTTCCACAGCTGGTCGAAGGCGATGAACAGACCGGCGCCGAGCGCGACCGCAAGGATGCTCTGCCCCACGATCCACACACCACGCATGAACGGCGACGACTCCGCGGCCTCCGCGGTGTCGGCATCCTCCACCGCGTCCAGCTCGCTGAAGACGATCGCCAGCTTCTGGGTGCCGTCCTGGCTGCCGTCGAGATCGATGTCCTCCGGCCCCGGGGTGCGGCCACGCCGGGCGACATCGTCGGCGAGCGAATCCCCGCCGAACAACGCATCGGCGGGCGACCTCAGATACGAGGGCTTCGTCTGCACCGGGCCATCCGCGTCGGTGCCCTCGCCGTGGGAGTCTGCGCCGTGGGCGTCCTCGTCATCGTGCAACGAGTCGAAGGTCATCTCCTCGGCGCCACCGGCGGGCGGAGGCGCGGTCCGCCGGCTCAGTCCGTGCGCGCGACGACGTGGGGTGAAATCCAACCGAGTCACGTCGACATCGCGCTGCTGCACGTGCGCTTCGTAATCGGTTTCGGCCGCATCCGGTTCGACTTCGGGCTCGGCCGGCTCGTCCTCGACCGCGACTTCTTCGACCACAGGTTCTTCAACCACGGGTTCTTCGGCGGCGACTTCTTCAACCGCGGGTTCTTCGGCGGCGGGTTCCTCGACCACCTCTTCGAGGACGGGTTCTTCGACGACCGGGGTCGCTTCGGCGGTCGGCGCCTCATCGGCCGCCGGGGGGTCGTCGAGCCGGATGATCGGGATCTCACCGGTCAGCTCGGCGACGGTGACGGCATCGGCGTTACCGCGGCGACGCCGGCGTCGGCCGCCCGGCGCCGGGGATCCGATCGATCCGTTCTTGGCGAGCAGCTCGGCGACCGATATCGGCCGGGTCGAGGTGTTGTCGTTCGGTTCTGTCATCGTGTGTTGCCCTTGGGAGTGGCTGGGGTGGTCTCGACCAGCGCGGTTCCGTCCGCTTCACTGTCGAGTTTCCGCAGGATCAGGCCTTCCCGCAACGCCCACGGGCAGATCTCTACCTTCTCGACACCTAATGCCCGCATGCTCGCCTCAGCTACCAATGCCCCCGCCACGATCTGTGGCGCCCGTTCGGCACTCACCCCTTCCAGCTCTGCTCTGTCGGCCGTTGTCATCCTAGAGATGAACGCGATCAGCTGCCGCAGACCCGTTGCGGTCAGGGTGCGCTTGACTCTCGGGCCTGCGCCGGATGGGGCGGCTCCGGTCAGTCTGGCCAGTGAACGGAACGTCTTGGAGGTAGCGACCGCCAGGTCCGGCGTGCCCGCCGCCTGCATCACCGCGCCCGCCTCGGCCATCTCGGTGGACAGCCAGTCGCGCAGCATCGCCACCCGCCTGCGGCCCGGCGGATCCTCGGACAGCCATTCGCGGGTCATCCGGCCGGCACCCAGCGGCAGCGACATCGCAACCTCGGGCTCCTCGTCGACGCCGCTGGAGAGCTCCAGCGACCCGCCACCGATATCGATGTTGATGATGCGGCCCGCGCTCCAGCCGTACCAGCGGCGCACCGCGAGAAAGGTGAGCCGGGACTCGTCGACGCCGCTGAGGACCCGCAACGAGACACCTGCCTCGGCTTGCACCCGGGCCAGCACGGCCTCCGAATTGCGGGCATCGCGGACCGCCGAGGTGGCGAAGGCCATCATCTCCGAACACCCCGAACTGCTGGCGATCTTCGCGAACTCATCGACGGTCTCGACCAGCGCGTCTGCACCCTTGCGGGTCAGCTTGCCGGTCGAGTCGATCGCCTCGGCAAGGCGCAGCGCAGCCTTGGTGGAACTCATCGGTGTCGGATGTCCACCCCGGCGGGCATCGACAACCAACAGATGCACCGTATTGCTGCCCACATCCAGAACGCCCAATCGCACGCGACCTACGTTAGTGGGTTTACCGTTGTGGACTGTGGGGACATCACACGTCGGAGGCGCGCCCATTGGCGGAATCGGAGGCGAAGTCGAGCTGGACTTCGCCCGCGAGTGGGTCGAGTTCTACGACCCCGAGAATCCCAACCATCTCATCAAGGCCGATATGACATGGCTGCTGTCGCGGTGGACGTGTGTCTTCGGCACGCCGGCGTGTCAGGGCACCGTGGTCGACCGCCCCGATGACGGCTGCTGCTCGCACGGCGCCTTCCTCTCCGATGATGACGACCGGGCTTGCCTCGATGACGCCGTCAAGACCCTGACCGACGAGGACTGGCAGTACCGGGAGAAGGGTCTGGGTCGCAAGGGCTATCTGGAGCAGGACGAATACGACGGAAAGCCCAACCTGCGCACCCGCAAGTACAAGGGCGCGTGCATCTTCCTGAACCGGCCCGGTTTCGCGGGCGGTATCGGGTGCGCACTGCATTCCAAGGCACTCAAGCTCGGTGTGGAACCGCTGACCATGAAGCCCGAGGTCTGCTGGCAGCTGCCGATCCGGCGGACCCAGGACTGGATCACCCGTCCGGACGGATCCGATGTGCTCAAGACCGTCATCACCGAGTACGACCGGCGCGGCTGGGGCGAGGGCGGTGCCGAACTGCACTGGTACTGCACGGGGGACCCCGCGGCGCATGTCGGCGAGAAACCGGTGTGGCAGTCCTACCGGCCCGAGCTCACCGAACTGCTCGGAGACAAGGCGTACAACGAATTGGCCGCAATGTGTAAACGCCGCGGCCAGCTCGGGTTGATCGCGGTGCATCCGGCCACCCGCGCCGC
>JBPPMV010000094.1:0-2440 GCA_051306235.1 Mycobacterium sp.
ATCGTGGAGCTCACGTTGGTCGTGCTGATCCAACCCGAGCCCTTCGATCAGGTCGCCAGGATCGATGTCCGTTTCACCGATCCGACCGGCGGCGCACTGGACGTGCAGTTCGATGTGCCGGAATCGAGCCTGGGCGGGGAGATCGGTTTCGTGTACTACCCACTGAGGCTGCCCGTGCCGGTCGACGGCCGCTACCTGCTCGCGGTGTCCGGGCGGGGTGGCTTCGTCAGCCTGCCGCTCAAGGTGCTCAGCTGATCGCTGCGGACACCGCATCGACTCCGGCCGTCGTCGCCAGCTCCCGGTGCCGTTCGGTGATTTCGGCGCCACCGGCGCGCAGGATCTCGATGACGGCGACCACAGCGGGCGCGCGGTAGCCCAGCCAGCGGGCGTTCGACGACCACCACACCAGTAGCGCGTCCAGCGCCCGTGCCGGCTGCGCCCCGAGCTCGAGCATGGCCGCCACCGTCGCGGGCAACAGCCGCCGGGCCGCCGCCTCGATCGGGCGTGCACCGCCGAGTGTCTCGGCATCGACATCGGCTCCGGCACCGACCAGTGCACGGGTGATCTCCGGGTTGAGGTGATCGGCGTTGTCGCCGAGCACATGCAGCGGGGTCGCGCCATCGCTGTCGCGGACCGCAGGATCGGCGCCCCGCTCCAACGCGGCGGTCAAAGCCGTTGCCCGGCCCAGGCTCGTCATCTCGTGCAGGATCGTGGTGAACCGTTCCCCGCGCGCCGACAGGTCGATGCGCCGCCCGGCGTCGGCGCCGGCCCGCACGAGCACCACGGCCGCCTCGGGCTTCAGGGACCGCACCGCGTACCAGAGTGCCGATGCTGCGCACCGGTCGAGCACGTCGACGTCCAGCCCCTGCGCCACCAGATCGCCGACGGAACCCCACCCATTGGACGCCTGATAGAACAGGCCCAGCACCTCGCTTGGCAACGGTTCGGTCCAGGGTTGCAGGCCCACACCGAGCGCTCCGAGCACCTCGAGCGCTCCGGCCCGACGCTCACCGAGGTCGAACCACGGCCACGGCCCGAGACCACTGGCGATGAAATCGGCCACGGCGATCCGCGATTCGGTAATGATCGATCGGCCGTTATCGTCGAAATCGGACCAGAAGACCAAGTCGTCACCGTCTTTCGACACGATGACGCGGGCGTAGCCCTCCTGGTAATCCACCAGTTTCTCCGGCATGCCTCAAGCATGACCGATGCTGCCACTCGATAGCCTGAGCCCATGCCGATCACCGATATCGCCGCGCTGCTGCTCGGCCTCGGCATCGCGGTGGCCGTCGCGGCGGTTGCCACCGGGATCACGAAGAACACTGACGAATCCATGCGCTGGGAGGGCGGTGTCGCGCTCGGGTTCTCGGCGCTGATCCTGCTCGGACCGTTCTGGATCGCACAGGCCGTCTGCACGGTGCTCTCGACGCTCGATGACGGCGGCCTGTCCCCGTGGTGGCTGTGGGCATGGTTGTTCGCCGCCCCGGCGGTCGGGGCCTCGCCACCGATGGTTGCTCTGATCGGAGCGCTGAAGCGATTGCGCCCCAGACGTTCTGAGTGTGTCAGCCCGTTGCCGCGGGTGCAGTTCCTGGCCGACCAGGCGTGGGCGGACACCGTGGCCGAGCCCGGCTGGGAGCTGCGCCGGACACCGCCGCTGCCCGAACACTGGCCGCCTGTCGCAGGTGGTTCTGCGACGTGGTTCTGCTACGCCCAACGAGACAACCATGCCCAACGCGACAACCACGCCCAACGCGACAGCTCACCCGCCACCGTCGAGATCGCCGCACCGTGGGCGCGCATCGAATTGGCGGCCGGCGATCCGGCGGCTCCGGTGGTGCACCGGGTGACCGATCACGTCGCGTCCATGGGCCTGCAGGCCATCCAGCCAATGTCGGCGGATTCGTTGCGTGTCAAGGGACCTACCCAGGCGGCCCTGGTCGACGCGGTCCACCGGGGTGACCCGGACGGGGTGCTGGCCGCGGCGTTACAGCAGTGGCGGTCCCTCGACGGACTGGTTGCCACCCACCCGAGTGTGGCGGGCAGGATGCCGCCGTTGCCCGATCAGGTATAACCGAACTTACTGTTCCTCAGGCTGATCCAGCACCGACGGTGTGGTGCCCAGGCTGCTCCACAGGTGGTGCCCGGGCCGGCCGCTGAGCTGATTGACCACCATCTGGGCGGCCTGACTGACGGCCTCGGTGAAGGTGGGAAACGCGAACTGGAGTTCGGCGACCCGCTCGACGCGCATGCCGGCCGCCATACAAGCCGCGACCATCTGGATCACCTCGGCCGAGTACTCGCCCACGACATGGGCGCCGACGATCTGGCGATCGGTGGTCTCGACGATCAATTTGCAGAACCCATCCGGATGGCCGTCCGCGACCGGGCGCAGCATGTCCTCGTAGCGGGCCACCGCGACCACGCAGTCGTGCCGGGC
>JBPPMV010000095.1:0-8018 GCA_051306235.1 Mycobacterium sp.
AGACACCAACAAACTGGCATCAAAAAAACAAACCACCCACAAAACTCGGGAAGACGGGAAGTCCCCCAAAATGAGTGGCAAAAAACAACAAACAAAAACCACCAAACACACTATTGAGTTCTCAAACAACACACCCGATCGACCGCGCAACAATTCGCGGCTTAAAAGCCGCGGTAGGTAGTGCGGGCGTTGAGGAACCCCAACCTAATGGGTTTTTCTCTCGGATTTTGTCTTCGCTCTCCGGCCGAGGCCGTGTCGCTCTGACTTGCAATAAGTTACGGCAGGGCTAACAGCGAGTCAAATCGCCAGGTCAGCGCGCCATCTGCGCTGGTCAGCGGGTCGACATCGGTACGCTTACCCGTCCACCCGGGTCACCCCGGCAATGTTGCGCTTGCCACGTCGCAACACCAGCCAATGGTCGTGCAGAAAGTCCGATGTCTGTGGTATCCACTCGTCACTTTCGATACGCACGTTGTTCACGTAGACCCCGCCCTCGCCCACCGTCCGACGCGCCTCGCCCTTGCTCTTGGACAGTCCGGTGGACACCAACAGGTCCGTGATCGCATCGGCACCGCCGGCCGCCAGCTCCGCGACCTGCCCATTACTCGCCTCGTGCAGCGCCGCGGCCAGCGTGGGTTCGTCCAGGTCGCCGAGCTCTCCGCGGCCGAACAGCGCCTGACTTGCCAGCTCGACGGCAGCGGTGGCGCCCTGTCCGTGCACCAGAGTGGTGAGCTCCCGAGCCAGCCGCCGCTGAGCGGCCCGCTCGTGCGGGCGCGACTCCGTTGCCTCAGTGAGCTCGGCGATCTCCTCCCTGCTCAGGAAGGTGAACCACTTCAGATACCCGAGCACATCGGCGTCGGCGGTGTTGAAAAAGTACTGGTACCAGGCATAGGGGCTGGTCAGCTCCGGATCGAGCCAGATGTTCCCGCCACCGGTCGACTTGCCGAACTTCTTGCCCTCGGAGTCGGTGACCAGCGGTGTCATCATCGCATGCACGACGGCCCCGCGCTTTTGGCGGACCAGGCGGACGCCGGCGACGATGTTGGCCCTCTGGTCGGACCCGCCGACCTGCAACCCGCAGCCGTACCGCTCGTTGAGCTGCACATAGTCGTTGGCCTGCAGAAGCATGTAGCTGAACTCGGTGTAGGAGATGCCCTCCCCCTCCAGGCGGCGGCGCACCGTATCCCGGTCGAGCATGACATTCACCGAGAAATACTTGCCGATATCGCGCAGGAACTCGATCGCGGACAATTCGCTGGTCCAGGACAGGTTGTTCTCGACGATGGCCCCGGTCGGCGAGGTGTCGAACTCCACGAACCGTTCCAGCTGGCCACGGATCCGGCCCGCCCACTCGGCGACAGTGTCGGCGGTCTGCATGGTGCGCTCCCCGCTGTCGCGGGGATCGCCGATCATGCCGGTGGCGCCGCCGGCGAGCACGATCGGACGGTGCCCGGCCTGCTGGAATCGGCGCAGGGTCAACAGCGGGACGAGGTGACCGGCGTGCAGGCTGGGAGCGGTGGGATCGAACCCCGAATAGACCGTGATCAGCCCGTTCTCCAGCGCGTCGGCCAACGCGTCCCGGTCGGTCGACTGCGCAATCAGCCCGCGCCATTCCAGCTCATCAAGGATGCCCGTACTCACCCTGTCATCATCCTGTATCAGTCGCTGTCACCGGGTACCGGAGCCCGCGGGCTGCGCCGATAGGCCGACACCTCAGGCCGATCGGGTATCCAGAACCGCCAGGGGCGATCCGCGGCCGTGCTCACCCCGACCCGAGGGCCCTCGATCGCATCTTGCGCGGACCGCAACACCAGCCGTATCGGACTGCCAGCCGCGAAGAGATCAATTCCGTTGTCGTCCATGGTGATTCCGAGTGCCGAGCACAGATTTCCTGGACCGCGGGCCAGTGCGCGAGTGGCCGGTATGACACCGCGGCGATGCCGCGCGACGGGCTCACCATCGTCGATGACGGCGGCCCGGATCAGCACTGCGGCCGCGGCGCCCTGCCAGCCACACACGACGTTGGCGCACACGTGGATGCCGTGGCTGCGATAGGTGTACATCCGCCCGGCCGGGCCGAACATCACCGTGTTGCGTAACCGCGGCCCGCGAAACGAATGCGACGCCGGGTCCGGCCAGGGCCCGTCGAGTGGCCCGCCGTACGCCTCGACCTCGACGATCGTGGCCGCGACATCGCGACCGTGCAGTCGGGCTCCGAGCAGGCGGCGAGCCGCTGTCACCGGATCCACCGCCAGCACCTGCGTTCCCACCGGACCGATTGTGCCCGGTCTCTTGACACCGTCCACGGCGAAGCGCATATTCATCGCATGATGAGTTCATCGGGTGATGAATTAGACGCCGGTACCGCAGTTCATATCGAGAATCTGCACGTCACACGCGGCACCCGCACCGCCCTCGAGGATGTCTCGGTGACCATCCCGCGCGGCACCATCACCGGACTGCTCGGCCCGTCCGGCTGCGGAAAGACCACCCTGATCCGGTCCATCGTCGGCACCCAGATCATCGCGTCGGGCACCGTCACGGTGCTCGGCCATCCCGCCGGAAGCGCTCCCCTGCGGCGGCGCGTCGGGTACGTCACCCAGGACGCCACCATCTATCCCGACCTGCGAGTCATCGACAACGCCCGCTATTTCGCGTCGCTGTACGGCACCGATGCCCGCGCGGCAGAAGAAGCTGTGCGCGCAGTCGGTCTGACAGATCACCGAACTGCATTGTGCGGCAACCTTTCCGGTGGACAGCGCACCCGGGTGTCGCTGGCCTGCGCACTGGTGTCCCAGCCTGACCTGCTGGTGCTCGACGAGCCCACCGTCGGGCTGGATCCGGTGCTGCGGGTGGACCTGTGGGATCAGTTCGACCGGCTTGCCCGGTCCGGCACCACCCTGCTGGTCTCCAGCCATGTCATGGACGAGGCCGACCACTGCGGCGAGCTGCTCCTGCTGCGCGAGGGCCGCCTGCTCGCGCACACCACTCCCACCCGACTGCGAGAGGACACCGGATGTTCGTCACTGGAGGAAGCGTTCCTGTCCGTCATCCGGCACAGCACCGCAGCGTGAATCGGCCGGGGATGCTCGGCCTGCAGGGCTACCTGGCCACCACGGTCCGCATCCTGCGCCAACTGGCCGGCGATCACCGCAGCATGGCGATGATCGTCCTGGTCCCGACCCTGATCATCACGCTGATGTATTTCATGTTCTCCGAGGTACCCCATCCGCCGGACGCACCGTCGCCGTTCAACAACGCCTGCCTGATCATGCTCGGGGTGTTCCCACTGGTGGTGATGTTCCTGATCACCTCGATCACCATGCAACGCGAGCGAGTGTCGGGCACCCTGGAACGGATTCTGACCACCCCGCTGCGGCGCTTCGACCTGCTCGCCGCCTACGGCACCGCGTTCTCCGTGGCCGCCGCGGTGCAGGCCGCCCTCGCCTGCGGCGTCGCCTTCTGGCTGCTCGGGTTCGACACGGCGGGCAGCCCGGCGCTGGTGTTCGTGATCGCCATCGCCAATGCCGTCCTCGGTGTCGGGCTGGGTCTGCTGTGCAGCGCGTTCGCCCGCACCGAGTTCCAGGCGGTGCAGTTCATGCCGGTCGTCGTGGTCCCGCAGCTGCTGCTGTGCGGGATCATCGTGCCGCGCGAGGCACTACCGGACTGGCTGCAGTGGATCAGCAATGCGATGCCGGCCAGCTACGCTCTTGAGGCATTGCAACAGGTCGGTGCGTACACCGAGCCGACGGCGATCGCCCTTCGCGATATCGCCGTGGTGATGGGATTCGCGATCGTCGCTCTGGGTCTGGCGGCGGCGACCCTACGACGGAGGACACCCTGACCAGCAGCGCCGAGCGAAAGCGCCCGGGACGACCTCCCGGCAGTTCCGATACCCGCGACCGGATATTGCACAGCGCCCGGGAACTGTTCTCCCGCAATGGGTTCGACAAGACATCGATTCGTGCGATCGCCGCGGCGGCCGGTGTCGACGGCGCGCTGGTACACCACTACTACGGCACCAAACAGCAGCTCTTCGCGGCCGCCATCGAGATACCCATCGATCCCATGCAGGTGATCGGTCCGCTGCGGGAGACCCCGGTTGATCAGATCGGCCGGGTCCTGCCGTCAATCCTGTTGCCGCTCTGGGATTCCGAGCTCGGCAAAGGATTCATCGCGACGCTGCGGTCGCTACTCGCCGGCGCCGATGTCAGCCTGGTGCGATCGTTTCTGCAGGAGATCATCACCGCCGAGATCGGTTCACGGGTGGACAACCCGCCCGGCTCCGGGCCGATCAGGGTTCAATTCGTGGCGTCCCAGCTGGTCGGCGTGGTGATGGTGCGTTACATCCTGGAGCTGCAGCCGTTCGCCGGGCTGGCACCGGACGTGATCGCCGAGACCATCGCGCCGAACCTGCAGCGCTATCTCACCGGGGATCTGCCTGCGCTGCAGTGATCAGACGCTGGTGCTCGGCATCGTCGGCAACGGGAACGGCCTCATCGACGAGCAACACCGGGATACCGTCCACGATCGGGTAGGCGCGACGCAGCCTGGCGTTGTAGAGGTACTCCCCCGGGATATGGGCCAACGGCCCGTGATCCTCGGGGCAGACCAGGATGTCGAGAAGCTTCGCGTCGAGGCTCACCGAACTCCCGTCACCACGGCGACATGTCCCCACCCCAACCGGGTGGGATCAGCGCATTGTTCCCGTCATCGCCGGCGACCGGCGCCCAGGGCGCAGCGGCGCCCCCCGATCCTTGCGCGGGCGCAGCGGAGCCGCCGCTGGCCTGCTGATTCATCATCCTGCGCTGGTACGAAAGCGTGGACTGCAACGCATCGATGAGCGGCTTCTGGTTGGGCCGGGAGTTCAGCCCGTCGAGCAGCGCCTGCGCGTTGGCCGCGGACGGCCGGATCCCGCGCTGGCGCAGCGTCATGACCTGCTCGATCAGCTTGGAGACCTGGCCGCCGCCGCTACCGGTCTGGTACTGGTCGGAGATCATCAACAGCACCTGGTCCGGCGATATGCGTTGCGCGGGTTGTTCCTGAGCCGAGTTCTCCGGCTCGGCCCACGCCGCAGGTGCCAGGCCAAGGCCCGCGACAGCCGCGGCACCCACGAGGACACCCGCCGTCCAGCGCCGCAACGATGTGCCGGTCAGGGCATTCTCCGTCGTCATGTGAACCTCTCCCTTGCCGTCCCGGCGAGCCTAACAGTGCCGCCGACGCCGGGCATCACGGCTGATCGCCGACGATCTCGGCACGCACGGCAGCCGTCATGCGCTTGTACTGGTAGCTATCGGCGTCGAAGTACCAGGTGTTACGCGAGGCTTTCGGGATGCCGTCGGCGCGCAACGGGCCGATCTCCGGCCGATACGACGCACTGAGAGACATGGTCGGCGCGACGTAGACCACCATCGGCCCGATACCGACCGGCAGGGCCGCGAACGCCTCGGTGACCTCCGCGCTGGGCAGGCTACCGCCCGGACGCAGCGTGACGGCCGTGACGACCAGCGGCTTGCCGTGCGCCTCGACGCTGTAGGTCACCGCCAGATCCACCGAGCCGATCCGGCTGACGGCGTCGTTGACCGCCGCGGTGAACACCGGACCGTCAGGTGTCCGGATGACCGAGCTGCGGTTGTCGACGAGCCAGAAGTCGCCGTCCTCGTCGCGACGGAAGAGCTGCTCGGTGGACACCCAGGTGTCCCCGGGTGCGAACACGCCGCGCTTGACCGAGGCGGTCGGATCCACCGGCCCGCGCGGGCGGGCCAGCATCAGGCCCACCTCGCCCGGCTGGGCGCGCCGAACGAAGCCCTGCTCGTCCTCCAGGATCAGATCGTCGTCGACGTCATAGGCAGCCAGCTCGACGTAGGGCCCGCCGGGCAGCGGGCGGCCCTTGCTGCCGAACTTGACCCCCGCCACGTTGGACAGCACCGCCTGACCGTCGGTGGTGGCGAAGAACTCGACGATCTTGGCCGGGGCGAACACCTCGGTGACCCGGCGCCACAGACCGGTGGGCATACCGGCGCCGATGAACAGCCGCACCGAATGTGTGCCCGACAGGGAGAACGACGGATCGTCGATGACCTCGCGCAGCATCGCCCAGGTGTAGGACACCACCGTCACCCCGTACTGCCGGATCTCGTGCACGAACCGGTCCGGGGCCAGGCCACGCGACAGCGCGATCCGGGCGCCGCCGACGACGGCACCGCCGAGGCTGACCAGCAGCCCCGACGGATGATGCAGCGGGGTCAGGCAGTACACGGTGTCGCGGTTTCCCAGGTTGGCCGCCGAGGCCGTGCCCAGTGCCGACAGCGCCCACCGGTAATTGGTGATCTGCCGGGCGACGAGTTCGCCGCGGATGGTCGCGAACGCCACATACGCGAGGTCGCGGGCGAAACCGGGGTCCGGCCGGTACCAGCCCGGCAGGTCCACCTGATCGGGGTCGATGCGCTCCATGTCGACGACATCGGCATCGGCGGGCAGGTTCAGATCGCGGAACTCGCCGCCGCCCAGCACCAGCACCCGCCGGTCGAGGGTGCGTGCGGTCTCCAGGTTCGCCGGGTCGGTGAGCACCTCGACGACACCGCCGAGGCGCGCGGCCTCCGCGAGATCGGCGTCGGGTGGCATGAGCACGGCGACCGCGCCGAGGCGCGACAGCGCGGCGATCGCGACCAGCGCGCTGGGCCGGGTCTGCATCAGCACACCGACCCGCACCCCTTGGCGCACGCCGACCTCGATGAGCCCGCGCACCACGTTGTTGACGCGCCGGTCCACCGCCTCGTAGGTGTGCACGCGCCCGTCGAACAGCAGGAACTCACCGTCAGGATGGGTCTGGGCCTGCTCGGTCATGATGCGCCCGAGCGAGATCCGGGTGTGGTCGTTGATCTGGCCGAGGCGCGCCAGCCTGGGCAGGGTGCGGGCCGTCTCGACGATCAGGGTGCGTGCCGACTTGTTGGTGACGACAACGGCATCGACCGCCGAGCGGGCCAGATCGAAAGCCATCTCGGAGGCCGCCGCGGCACCGTGGGCCACCCGGGAGGCCAGCGCGACGCCCCCGTCCACCGCCGACGCCGACGGCTGCAACGGCATCGGCGTGACATCGTCGGGCATCGCACCGCCCCCGTCGCGCCATTTGACCCAGGAGGCCACCGTCGGCCACGTCTGAGTGGCCGCCTTGGAACCGACGACGAGTCCGAAATGCCCTGTGCGAATCAGGTATTCGTAGGTGTCGGCCTTGGGTGCGGCCGGCTTGATACCGCGTACCGCCGCCGGCTGGCCGATATCGTCGACCTCGCCGATCACGGCCAGCACCGGGCAGGTGATATCGGACAGCGTGACGAGCTCACCGCGGATGGAGAAGCCGCCGGACATCATCCGGTTGTGCGCGATGAACTGCTTCAGAAGCTCTGCGATGGCCGGGCCCGACCAGGCGATCCAGCCCTCGGAATCCAGGAATCGGCGCTGCTGCTCACGGGGTAGCAGCGCATCGCGGTCATGCAGCTGACGGAGGAAGTCCAGCCGCGCCTGCGCGGTCTTGAGGGGGTCGAGCATCTGAAAACCGGTGCGGGCCAACCACCCCGGGATGTCGATCCGGGAGAACACATGGTCGGCCATGAAATTGGCGGCCACCGCGCCCACATTCGGCGGGATTCCCATCGGCAGTGCCGCCAGGGTGTCGACCGGAGATCCGAATCCGATGATGCTGGCCAGATCCTTGGAGCGCCGGTACGCCGCAGTCTGATAGCAGAACATGCCGCCCTGGGAGTAGCCCGCGAGGTGGACGTCGCTACCGGTGATCTTCTTGACGGTGTCGATGGCCTCGCTCAGGGCGACCACGTGGTCGGCCAGGTTGCGCTGCATGCCGCCCTCGATCTGATCGGGCGAACCGAAATCGATGACCCAGGGATCCAGACCGGAGGCGTGCAGGATGCCGACCGCGCCGTCCTCACGGGTGACATCCCACATATCGGCCGACATCATCATCGGATGCACCATCAGCACCGGGGCGCCGGGGGCTGCGG
>JBPPMV010000096.1:0-15540 GCA_051306235.1 Mycobacterium sp.
TTCCTATTGACTGCGCCGTAAGTTAACACGTCCGTTAATAACTGAAAAGCGCAAACTGAGAAATTCCTGAGGCGTTTTCTTCCGGTGTCCACCGATTAGCTGACATCCGATCAGCGGGCATGTCCCGGCCCATTCGACACCCGGCGCGATCGCGCGACATCGCGGGCATCTGCCAGCAACGATGCCGTGTCGCAAACACGGCATACAGCCCAGGATCGCTTCGATTCCAGTCGCGATCAGGCTCGATACGACCGTACCGTGGGGATATCGCTACCGAGGCCGCTACCTGCACAAATGGCGCGTGCGCCGCAGGACGCGCGAGCTTCTGTGCAACTGCAAAGGATTAGCGGAATCCGGTTCCGGCGAGCCGGACCGGCATCACCTGCGAATTACGCAACTGCGTCCGCAATCATCTGCGTGTCACTGACATTTTCCGCAGAGTCAGTTTCGCCCGCACGACCGATCTCACTCCCGCGCCGAGGAGAAAGATGCCCTCGGCGGGAGGGCGACACGCCGGAGGCTCCGTGCGTTGCTGACTCCGCAGGGAGCAAAGATCAAATGGTCGCGCGGCTCATAGGTCGCGCGCGGCCATCAGTCGTTCGACGTACTTGGCGATGACATCCACCTCGAGGTTGACCGGGGTGCCGACGGCCGCCCCGCCCAGCGTGGTGAGCGACAGCGTGGTGGGAATCAGGGACACCTCGAACCAGGTCTGTCCCAGACCGGAGACCGTCAGCGAGATGCCGTCGACGGTGATCGAGCCCTTCTCCACGACATAACGGGCCAGCTCATCGGGCAACGAGATCCTGACGACCTCCCAGTTCTCCGACGGGCTCCTGGCGATCACGTCGCCGGTGCCGTCCACGTGACCTTGGACGATATGGCCGCCGAGCCGGCTGGTGACCGCCGCCGCACGTTCCAGGTTGACCTGGCTGCCGACGCCGACTGCACGCAGGCTGGACCTGTTCAGGGTCTCGGCCATCACATCGGCGGTGAACGCGCCGTCCGGTTTCACCTCGACAACGGTTAGGCAGACACCGTTGACCGCGATCGAGTCGCCGTGGCCGGCATCCGAGGTGACCACTGGACCGCGTATCTCGAACCGCGCAGCGTCCACGAGATCCTCTTTGCCGACGATCTCGCCGAGTTCCTCAACGATTCCGGTGAACATGGCACCAGGTTAGTGGCGGTGGTGCGGTCGACCGGGGCTGCCCACCCCGTCCATGTAGCGCGGGCGCACTCAGAACGACCCACTACGATGCAGAACATGCAGACGCGCCCCCGTGCAGCTCGGGTACTTCTCCCCTTCCTCGCCACGCTGATGGCCGCAACCGCTCTCGTCGGCTGCGGATCCAAGACCAACGACGCGCCGCTCCCGGAAGCGGCCACCTTGCTCACCGAATCCGCGGCGACCACCCGCAGCGAGCAGAGCGTGCATCTGCAGCTGACCGTCAACGGTGAGATCAAGGAGCTGCCCATCGCCACCCTGAGCGGCGATCTGACCAACGCGCCGGCGGTTGCGGCACAGGGCACCGCCGACCTCATCTTCCTGGGCCAGAAGCTGACCGATGTCGGCTTCGTGGTGGTCGACGGCGATCTGTACGGCGCCATCACCAAGGGCGGCAACATGCAGAACTTCGGCCCCGCCGCCGATATCTATGACATCTCGGCGATCCTCAACCCGGACAACGGTCTGGCCAACGTGCTGTCCAGCTTCACCGAGCCCGAGTCGGTCGGACGCGAGGCCATCAGCGGTTCCGACGCGGTGAAGATCACCGGCACCGTCAGCGCCGACGCCGTCAACAAGATCGCCCCGCAGCTCAATGCCACCGCCCCGGCGCCGGCCAGCGCCTGGGTCCGCGAGGAGGACGGCCATCAGCTGGCGCAGGTCATGCTGGAGCCATCGGCAGGTAACACCATCACGATGACGCTCACGGACTGGGGCAAGACCGTCACCGTCACGAAGCCCGGCAGCTGATGCCGGCGGCGACCAGCCACCGAGCCGCTGGTTCGGCGGGCACCAACCGCCGCCTGGCCATCAGTGCGGGTGGCCTCGCGGTCACCCTGGGTGCTCTCGACACCTACGTCGTGATCACCATCATGACCGACATCATGCGCGACGTCGGCATCCCGATCAATCAGATCCAGCAGGTCACGCCCATCGTGACGAGCTACCTGCTCGGCTACATCGCGGCCATGCCGCTGCTGGGCAAGGCCTCTGACCGGTTCGGCCGCAAGTTGATACTGCAGGTCGGACTGCTCGGATTCATGGCCGGATCGGTGGTCACCGCGCTGGCCGGCGATCTGACCACCCTGGTCATCGGGCGCACCATCCTGGGCATCGCGAGTGGTGCTCTGCTGCCCGTTACGCTCGCACTGGCTGCCGACCTCTGGTCGGCGCGCAGCCGCGCCACCGTGCTCGGCGGTATCGGTGCGGCACAGGAACTCGGCAGCGTCCTCGGCCCGCTGTACGGCATCGCCGTGGTGTGGGCGTTGAGCACGTGGCGCGACATCTTCTGGATCAACATCCCGATGGCCGCGGTCGCGATGGTGATGATCCATTTCAGCGTGCCTTCCCGCGACCGGGATCAACCCCAGCAGAAGGTCGACGTCATCGGCGGCGCCCTGCTGGCCATCGCGCTCGGCGCTGCCGTCGTCGGCCTCTACAACCCGGCACCCGACGGTAAGAACCTGCTGCCCAGCTACGGCATACCCCTGCTGATCGTGGCCGTCCTGACCATCGTCGGGTTCTTCATCTGGGAGAAGAAGGCCACCACGCGGCTGCTGGAGCCTGCCGGGGTGAAGTTCCGGCCCTTCCTTGCTGCATTGGGCGCATCCCTGGCCGCCGGTGCCGCACTGATGGTGACGCTGGTCAACGTGGAACTGTTCGGGCAGGGCGTGCTCGGCATGGACAAGAACCAAGCCGTCGTACTGCTGCTGCGCTTCCTCATCGCACTGCCGATCGGCGCGCTGCTCGGCGGCTGGCTGGCCACCCGCATCGGCGATCGACCGATAGCGGTGACCGGTCTGCTGATCGCCGGGTTCGGCTACTGGCTGATCTCGCACTGGGATGTCAACGTGCTCTCGGCGCGACACGACTTCGGGATCTTCACGTTGCCGGCCTTCGACACCGACCTGGCGCTGGCCGGCTTCGGCCTAGGACTGGTCATCGGCCCGCTCACCTCGGCGGCGCTGCGGGTCGTGCCGGCCGCCGAACACGGTATCGCCTCGGCCGCGGTCGTCGTCTCCAGGATGATCGGCATGCTGATCGGCATGGCCGCGCTGTCGGCATGGGGCCTGTACCGCTTCAACCAGATCCTGCAGTCGCTGCCCGTCGTCGACACCGGCAACATGATGGACGCCGGCAGACAACTACTGGAGAACACCCGGATCGCCTACACGATGCAGTATGGCGAGATCTTTGCCATCACCGCGGTGGTGTGCGTCGTCGGCGCGGCGTCAGCACTGCTGATCAGCGGTCGTCACACCGAGGACGAGCATGACATCGACACCGATGAAGAACCAAAAAGTGTTGGCAGCCAGGAGAACTCAGCCTCACCGGCAGCTCCGCAGTCCTGATCCGGCAAGGTAGGCCCGTGCTACCCGCGCGGCGTTGTTAGCATGGCAGTGTCATGTCTTTTCTGTTCGCCGACGGAAGCGCCGCTGATCACCGGCGCGTCCGGGTAGCAACCCTCGATGCGGTGCACAGCGAACGCCGGTCCGCCGTCATCGTCGGCCCGCTGAAACTCCCCACCCACGAACAACTCACCTCCCGCCTCGACGGCATGACCGCCGCCGGACCCGTCGCCCGGTTGTGCCTGGAGCCCTCGGCAACCAGCACGCGGTGGGAGGGAACGGGCGCCGTCGGCGCACCGCGGGTGTATTCGATCGCTCCCCCGGCCGATGCGGCGCATGCCGCCGATCTGCTGCCCACGGTTCGCGCCCTCGACGGCCGCGGGGTCACCGTGGCCACCGCCGGCGAATGGCTGGTCGTGGACTTCAGCCACGGACTCGGCGAGATCCCGCTGATCCACACCTTGCTCGATGTGCTCTTCGGCATCACCGACGCCACCGACCCCGCCACCTGGCGGCCGTACCGGCGCACGCGCTCGCCGTTGCGCACCGCGGCGGCTGCCACATTCGGCATCCACCCGGCGCGGCTGGTGAAATTGCTTTCCACCCACCGCAATCGGCCCGCCCCGGATCCCATGTACCCCAGCGGGCCGACCACCGCCTTCGCACCGTCGCCGACCACCCGGGTGATCGGCCTGAGCGCCGAGCAGGTCGGCGAGTTACGTGCCCGCCGCGATCTGGCACTCCCCGGCGTCGGCATGGTCGCGCTGTTCACCCATGCGCTGTGGTCGTCGTTCGCACGGGCAGGCATCCCGGTGGACGACTCGGTGAAGATCCCGTTCGACGTGCGCCGATACCTGCCGGCGGGCACGGATACCCTGGCCTCCTTCTCGGCAGGCCTGGACTTCCGTATCGACCCCGCAGACGGCCCGGCACGGTTGCAATCCGAGATGACCCGGGCGGCCGAATGCGGCCGACCGGTCGCAAATCTGTTGGTGGGCAGCGCCAAAGCGCGCTACCGCGGTCGGCCGCAGCACGCGGCCACCGGTATCGGGAAGGCGCCCGGACTGCGACTGCTGCATTCGAACCTGGGCTCGGCGCAATGGAACGGGCCCTGGCCGTTCACCGACCCGCAGCAAGCGTGCATGCTGGTGGCCAATGATCCGGCCACCCCCACCGGCGTCACCGTGACATCCGTCGGCATTGCCGAAAACCTTTGGTTCACCGCCGAATTCCACCGCTCGGTATTCGACCCCGATGCCGTCAGCGCGGCGCTGGAACTGCTCCCCCAGACCGTCGTCGAGCTCATACCGTCGCGCTGAAGCGATTAACCGGCCCGCTGCAGGGGCGCGCGTCTGCGGCCCTGTCGTCGTCCCTGCCACAGCGCCCACGGCCCGCCCAGCACCGAGAGCACCTCGGTGCGACCGACCGATTTGGGGATGCTGGCGCCAAGTTCTGCAGGGGGCACCATTATCGCCCCGTAGTCGGCGCCGGCCTTCATCGAGGACCGGAACTGTTTGCAGGCCACCCGGAATGCCAGCCGACGATGCTCCCGATCAAGGGACACCTTCGTCAACCAGGCCCCAAGACCGAGCCCGTAGCCACGGGCCTGGATCAACAGCGCCGCACCGTCGCTGCGGTGTCGGTGCCACACGATCGCGGCAGGTTCGTTGACCAGGGTGTGGCCGGCGGCCACCAGCAGGAAGAACATATCGATATCCTCACCGCCCTTGGTGGAAGTGCCTGCTCCGAGCGCCTCGTCGAAGCCACCCAGGTCACCGGCCGCACTACGCCTGATCGCGAAGTTCGCGCCGGTGCCGTAGACGCCCACCTGGAAGGGGAACAGCGGCAGATCCGCAGGCGGGTCGGCCAGCGAGTAGGTCCGCGGGGCCAGCGTCGCCGACCACGACACCCGCTGATCGAAATACGCCTGTGCTGCCGTGCGCAGTTCCCCGCTGGGGACCATTCCGCACACGCAGGCGACATCGGCGGCCCGGTCGAAACCGCGGGCCAGTCCCTGCAGCCAGTACGGGTCGACGACCACATCGTCATCGGTGAAGGCGACGATGTCATGCCGGGCGGCGCCGAGCCCGGCATTGCGTGCATTCGACAGACCGGCAACGGGTTCCACCACGCGCCGGATCCGTGGGTCGGCCGCGGCGACGATGACACGTTCGGTGGCATCGGTGACCGGCGCGTTGTCGACCACCACGATCTCGAAATCCGGGTAGTCGATCGTCCGCAGTGAGGCGAGCGCGCCGGCAAGGTCGTCCGGGCGTTCACGCGTGCACAGCACGACCGAGATCGGCGGCAGTACGCTGCGGCGGGACGGATCAAGGACCCTGGTCTGGCTGGGCACTGCCAGCGTCACCGTGCCATCGACGATATCGGCCTCGACGAAATCGATGGGATCTGCTCTGTTGCGCAGCAGAATTCGGGCCCGGCGGTATCGGTCCGGTCGGGCGATCCTGACGGTGACCTGTCCGTCGTGATCGCCGACGGTGTCGATGTCCAGGTAGCCGACCCAGCGTGCGTGCTGACCTTCCGGGCCTCCGATGGACGTCATCGCCGGTTCGATGGTCAGATTGGCGCTCACAGTTCGGTCACTCTCACCCAGTCGACGAGCATGGTGGCAGGAAACGGTGTGGAATCGTCAACCGGTCCGGGCCAGTTGCCGCCGGCCGCCAGATTCAGCAGCAGTTGGAAGGGTGCGTCGAAAACCCATGTCGCGCCGTCGGCGAGGTTCAACGGTGTCACCGTCAGCAGGGTGACGTCATCGACACCGGTGACGATGCGACCCGGTGTCCGTTCCACCCAGTACGTGCGGAAGACGCCGGCCAGTGCGAAAGGAACCGGCCCGGTAGCCGACATCTGCTGGCCGCGTTCGGTTCCGGCTTGCGGGGCGTGCACCACCGAGTGCCACTCGGTGGCATGGTTGAGCGTCTCGATCACGTCGATCTCACCGGCGGCCGGCCAGCCGACCTCGTCGAGATTCGCGCCGAGCAGCCAGAATGCCGGGTGCAGACCGGTGCCGGCCGGCAACGAGATGCGCGCTTCGGCGCGACCGTAGGTGAAGGCGAAGGTGTTGGCGGTACTGACCCGCGCCGAGGTGATCTGGCCGTCCGCATCACGCCGGGCGGTCAGGGCCAGATGTCCGTCACCGTCCAAGCTGATGTTGTCGGGATGATCGGTGTAGAACTGAGATTCGTTGTTGCCCCAGCCTCCGCCTCCGGTGGCCACCTGCCAGATGCCGTCCGGCGGGCCGCCCGCAGGCCCGTCGAATTCCGCATCCAGCAGCACCCGGGGTTGACCGGACGCCGTGCCCGACAGCGCACAGGCGCAGATCAACATGCCGACGATGAGCAGAGCGCCGTACCGCAGCACGGCACCCGGGCTCAGTGTTCTCACACCGTCACCGCATCGGTCTCGGAGACGCGCTCCGGCAGCGTGAGACGGGCGCACCCCAGCACGATGACCGACACCAGCACCGGGAAGGTCGCCAGCATTCCGGCCGCGGCCATGTCCACCGAGGCCGTGTGTCCACTCACCGAGGCCAGATAGCCGACCAGGGCCGCCAGCCCGGCTCCGGTGAACAGAAGACGCAGCAGCACAGGTAGTTTGGGACCCGTTCCGATCAGGAAGATCGCCGCCGCGCCGAGCACCTTGAATGCCGAATCGAGGCTGCCGCGCGTCGCATCGTCGGTGATGAGACCGGTCAGCGTCAACGCGAACCCAGCGATCGCAAGCAGTGTTGCGGGCGAGGCCGGGACCACTCGCTGGGCACCCGATACCGCCGCGATCGTCGCGATGGCCAACCCGCTCAGGACGAGGGCCGCCGGCACCGCCGGCGGGAACAGCCATTCGGCGACGAAGTAGATCCCGATGACGGCAGCGGCCGCCCACGCGACCCGGGGTTGGTGCAGAACTGTGTTCATCGGTGACGTTCCTGCCGTGCGGTGAGCACCAGGCCGATCGCGAATCCGGTAGCCGTGTAGACGAATCCGGTGATCAGCGCGAGGACCCGGCGGGGATTGCGGCGGGCCTGCCAGGCGCCCGAGGGGAGAATTCGAGTAGCGTAGCTACGTTCGCTGGACAGTGCGGCCTGCCGGCCGGAGATCCGGGTCAGGGAGGCCTTGGACCGGCCCTCCTGATAGCAGCGACTGGTGAAGTAGCGCAACGTGGCCCGATCGGCGGGCACATGATGGGCGACCCGGAATGCGGTGTGCCGGATGATCCGTTGTTCGGGGAACTCGGCGCGCAGTTGCACGCCCATCAGCGTCTCCTCGCAGCCCGTGGGCAGGTCACCCACCCGTCCGAGTTTGGTCGAGAAGCCGTTGATGTGATCCAGAGCGCTGCGCCGCACAGCCATGGCCGCACCGATCGGATTGCGGATCTGGTCACCGCAGGCCGGCAGCCCGCGGTAATCGCAACCCACCACCCAGCCGTACTCCTCGGGGAACCAGTGCGGCGCTTTTCCGGTCTGCCAATCCGCTTGCACCGCACCGCCGATCGCGACGATGGACGCGTCGTCGAATGCCTGCCGTGCACCGTCCAGTGCGCCCGTGGCGAGGACCGCGTCATCGTCGATGAACACCACGACCTCATTGGCCGCACGTCTGACCCCGGTGTTGCGGGCGCCGGACAGTCCGCGTTCGAATGTGTTGGAAATGAGCATGATCGACGGTGGCAGGGCGGCGGACAGATCCTCGCGCAGATCGTCGTTGTGGTCGACGACGACGATGACCTCGTCCTGTGTGTCCACGATCTGGTCGAGTGCCGAGTCGACGACACGAAGTACCTGCGCCCGTCGCGCCGCGGTGTAACAACACACCACGACAGACAATCGGGTCGCGGTGGCCGGGAGGGTGTCAGTCACCGTCGGATTCCTCTTCGGCCGCGTTCTCCTGGTTGATGCTCCGGAACACCAGGGTGGCGCCATCCTCGTAGAACACCGTCCAGTTCGGTGAATTGCGGAGCGCGTCCTGGAGGATCTCGATCGCCTCCGGGCGGTAGTCGCCGTAGTAACGCAGCGCCTTGTTCGACTGCTCGCTGAACATCACATATGCCATGTACGCCTCGCGGGTGGCGTTGTCATCGAGCACAGCGATATCGTCCGCGGCCGGGAAGTTCTTCTTCAGCTCGGCCAGATTCGGATTCTGACCGTCCCACAGGTCGTAGGCGATCGTCTCGTCGAAATACGGGTTGAAATAGACCACGTCGGCGTAGTCGGCGTTGAGCCGGGTGGGCATCCCACCGAGACGCATCATCACCAGGCGGGTACGCAGATCGGCATCGGTGGTGATCGAGTTCATCAGCTCGACCTGGGCGCGGGTCTCCAGCACCATCGGCCACAGCGCGACATACCCGTGCAGGCCGGCTAGCGAGACGCCGCTCAACCCGAGCACGGCGATCACCCGGGTGACGGTGGCACGCGGACCGACCCGTGACCGGTCCACGGCGGCCACCACGGCGGGCGCGATCAGGATCGCGCAGCCCAGCAGCGAGTACAGATACACCCGGAAGATCGCTTCACCGCCATAGTTCTGCCCGAGCAGCAGGCCGAACGAGGAGAAAGCCACGATCGACAGCCCGATCATCGGCCGCTTGTGGCGCCACAACCAGATCGCGCTGAAGAAGGCCGTCGCGACCACCGCAAGTGACAGGACTCGCACCACCGCCGACGTGAAATCCTTGGCGGGCATACCCGAGCTCACGACATTGCTGGTGGCGTTGCTCACCACACTGCTGCCGGAGAACATGCCGTAGGGCAGCACCGCTTCCAGGTTCAGCAACAAATAGCTGCCGGCGATCATCACCATGACCACCGAGATCCACCATGGCCGTGCACGTCTGAAAACACACAGCAGACATGCCACCCCGACTGCCCAGAACGGGGTCAGCTGATGGGTGGGCACCGTCGCCGCGAAGACCACGATCGCCAGGACCCCGCTCGCTCGACTACGCGGCGATGCCAACAGGAGCACGATCATGCCGAAGGCCAGGGTCAGCGACCACGCCTGCGGCGAGAAGTAGTCCTGGCCAACCCAATTGAAGACCTCCGCGAGGAAGGCGGCCGTGAGCGCGGTGCGACGCGATCGTCCGAGGACCCGTGCGGCGCAGTAGACGGCCAGTGCGATCAGCACGTGGATGACCGGGGCGAAGACATGGGCGATGGTGATCGGCGCGAGGCCGGTCACCTCACTGAACCACGCGAACAACACGAAGAAGGCCGACCACTGCGCGTAGATATCGGTGCCGTCCGGCGCGATACGACCGTTCACCAGGATGTAGTCGACGACGGCGAGGTGCTTGTAGGTCCAGTCGTAGAGCGGAACCTCGGTGGCCACCACGGTCGTGACCCGGGCGACGAGAATCGCCGCACCGACTGCGACCGCAGCGGGTATCACCCGGCGGTCGCGCACCGCGACCAGCAGCGCCCACGCGCACAACACGATGCAGACGGCCAGCAACGGGCCCGTGCCGGCGAACAACAGGCCGTAGTAGCTGGCCTCGACGCCCGGGAGTCCGGGGATGGCGGCCAGCCAGATCGCGACGGCCGCCGCGCTCAGCAGCAGCGAAAGATTTTTGCGGACAACGGACTGACCGCCCGGGGCCGCGGCGATGACCTGCCGCCAACACAGCCGGCGGGTGGCCGTCGCGGATGTGGTGCGGTTGCGGTGGTACCAGTAGGCGCTGCTCGCCACGATGGCGACGATTTGCACCCACAGAATTTCCGGTGGGTTCCATCGGTAGGACCACATTGCCGCCATCGTGACCAGCGTGGTGATCGCCGCCCCCAGCACCGGAACCGTGGACAGCATGGCCCGGCGCGGTATGCGCACCCAGGTCAGCACTGCCGCACCGGGTCCGATGACGATGAACACCAGCAAGCTGATCGCCCGCAGTTCGGCGGGCAGACTCGTCAGTGCGAGGACGCCGGCGCCCGCGCCCGCGGCGCCGAGATCGGCCGGGCGCACCCGCAGGACCGGCAACCGGTATCGGCGGGACTGCACGGTGGTATCGGACCGGACATCACCGATGCTCGACTCAAGTGTCGCGGTCACCGTCGGAACCGCCTGTCGTTCATCGGGATTCCTCGACGAGCTCGCGGGTCTCGGCGTCACGCGCATCGCTGTCAGTGTCCGGCGCCGTCCGGAGGCCTGCCGACCCCATGGTGATGACCGCGACCAGGATTCCGTAGATGCACAGCCGCTGAGCCCCGCCGGGACCGAAGATGTCGTGCCCACCCGCATAGACGAGGTATCCGAACAGGCCGGTCAGCCCGGCGATCACCGCGACACCTCGGCGCTCCCCTGACATCGCCATCGGCGAGTTCACCGCGATCGACAACGCACTCACCGATCCCAGCGTCATGAAGACCACGGTGGCGGTGATGTTCCAGGAATAGCTCACGTTCTGGGTGATCACGCCGCCGGTCGCCAACGCCGATCCCGCCACCAGCAGCAGAAAGGCGCTGCCGCCGTCTGCCAGACGGCGGGCGAACAGGCTCGCCGCCACGATCACGATGGCCAGACCCGTTGCCACCAGCGAGACATTCATCGCGCGGTACAACTCGCTGCACTGCCAGTTGCCGACCGGTCCGCAGAACGCGATGCCCAGCGGCCCGATCAGATCGTCGCGATACCCGTAGAGGCCGCGCCAGGAAGCCGAGACCACCCACTCGGACGCGAAGTACATCAGCGGTACCAGCGATATCCACCCGGTGATCCGGGACAGAGACAACGAACGCACGTGCCTTCACCATCCTCCGCGACGGAGGCCTTCACTGATCAGGAGTCGACTATCCACGAGACACGGCACTGCGGCCACGGCGATGGAAGAACCATCAGCACAACGCAGTTCGTCTCAATTGCACGGAGATTAGCAACCGCCAGACCGGTTTAGGCGGCTACCTCGACCAGTATGATGCGCATCACTACTTTGGGTAGGCTAACCAATTTTATGCAGGAACAGTATTGTCCTTCAAGGGCCATCCCGCCGCCCCGCTCAAACGCTCCGCCGGTTCGGCCGGACGCGTCAACCGCTCCCGCTAGG
This sequence comes from Mycobacterium sp., assembly GCA_051306235.1. Taxonomy (GTDB): domain Bacteria; phylum Actinomycetota; class Actinomycetes; order Mycobacteriales; family Mycobacteriaceae; genus Mycobacterium. The sequence continues at coordinate 11,629 of JBPPMV010000096.1, forward strand.
AACACCGCTCCATGCCGACGACAGGCAGCGCCGACGCCCTCCTCTCCCCGCAAACCGCGCTCACCCCAACGGAGCTGGAGATGACGGGCGGACGGGCAAACGCCCTGGGCCCCAGACCTCCCGGCCGCGACCGGAGCAAGGGCCTGGGCATCGATATCGCCGCGGTGATGACGTCGAGCGCAGCCACCGGCGTCCTCGGCTTCGTTTTCTGGACCGTGGCAGCTCGCGGCTACGACACCGCGGAAGTCGGCCGGGCATCGGCCATCATCTCCTCGGCAACATTGATCGCCATTCTGGCCAATTTCAGCCTCGGCAGCCTCTACGAGCGGTTCCTGCCCCTGGCGGGCGCCCGGACCCAGCGACTCGTGCACGGCGGCACCGCGTTCGTCACGTGCGCGGCACTGGTGTTCGGAGCGGTCTTCATCAGCGTCGGCCCACGGGCACAGCTGTTCCCGAATTTGCTTGAAATGCTGCTCTTCCCGGTGTTCGTCGCGGTGCTCGCGATCTATGCCCTGCAGGACCAGATCCTGATCGGACTGAGCCGCGCACGGACGATCGCGATCAAGAACATCAGTCAGTCCACGGCGAAGCTCATCTTCGTCGCGGCACTCATCCCGATGGCCACCGGTGCCGCCATCGTCTGGTCGTGGGTACTGCCCGCCGCCGCGATTACGGCGATCATCGCCATCGTCATCATCCGCCGGGAGACCCGCAACCGCGGCGGAGTGCCGAGCCTGCCGGACCGCCGCGAGCTCTTCAACTTCTTCGCGAGCTCCTACGCCATCAATGCCATCAACGTCATCGTCCCGCTGCTGGTCCCGCTCATCGTGGTGGCGCAACTCGGCACCGAGATGAACGCCTACTTCTCGATGTGCTGGCTGGTGGTCAATACCCTCGGCGCTCTGATCGTCGCCACCGCAGCACCCTTCATCGCCGCCGCCTCGACGCCGGGGGCCGACGTTCGTTCCTGCACAATTCGATTCGTGCTGCTCTGCGGCGGCTCGGCGATCGTGGGCTGCCTGGTGCTGTTGGCGACCGCACCCCTGATCCTCGGCATCCTGGGCCCGCACTACGCCGAGAACGGCACCACCCTGATCAGGGTCATGGCGCTGGTACTGCCCGCGGTGGCGCTGACGACCATCTACACCGCTCTCGCCCGTCTGCAGCGCAGGCTGCGCCTTGCCGTCATCTCGCAGGTGCTGCTCGGTGTGCTGGTGGTGGTCGGTGTCGTTCTCACCACCCCGCGCTGGGGTATCAACGCCGTCGGCTACACCTATGTCGCCGGCGAGCTTCTCATCACACTGGTGGTCTTCCTGCCGACCGTGGCGCTGCTGCGCAAGGTCGCGGCCACCCCGCGCGGGCAAACCCTCGACAGCAAGGTGCGACGACCGGTCCCGCGGCCCGATCTGGCCCATGTCGCGCCCATCGAGTTCGATTCGGTGAACCGGCGATTCGAGCAGATCGCCGAGGCGAAGCACAGTCAGGTGGCGCTGCGCGCCGAGCACGGCACCATCACCTACGGGGCGCTGCGATCGGCGGCCGCGGCATGGACGTCGGCGCTGCGCGGCCGTGTCGAGCCCGGGGCCGCGGTGGCCATGGTGGGTGACCTGAACCCGAGCACCACCGCGGTCGTGCTCGGCAGCTTCGCCGCCGGGGCTCCCCTGGTCCCCTTGGATCCGGCCCTGCCGCTGGACCGGATGACACACATCTTCGATGCACTGCGCGAACAGGGCCACCGCCTCGACACCGTCATCGTCGATGACGCCGGCAGCGCGTCGGCACGTGAACTGGGCAAGGACCTTTCGGTGTGGCCCGCGGGTCACCCACCGCAGGCGCACACCGATTCGGCGAACGCACCGACGCCCGGTCTGCAGACGGTGACCAGCATCCAGTTCACCTCCGGCTCATCCGGTGAGCCCAAGGCGGTGCTGCATGTCCACGGAACGTGGTTGAGCGACTGGATTCTGCACCGGGACCGGTTCGGGATCGTCGAGGACAGCCGGGTGGCGCTCTGCATGCCGGTCAGTTTCGCCGCCGGGCTGAACGTACTGGTCGGGTCGCTGCTGTCCGGTGCCGAGGTCATCGCCATCGACCCACGTAACTGCACCCCGGAATCGGCGATCGACCGCCTCGCAGACGCCGATATCGTCATGTGCACGCCGTCCTTCCTGCAATCACTGACCGAGGCCGCGGGTGATCGCATCCTCCACGGGGTGCAGCGCATCGTCACCACCGGGGAGCCGGTGTACAGCAACGTGATCCGGCGGGCCCGCGAACTGGCGCCCAACGCCGTCCTGACGAACTGGGCGGGCTCGTCGGAGACACTGGGCATTGCACACTTCGACATCTGGCCCACCGACGAGATCCCGGCGGGGGTCATCCCGGCCGGGGTCGCCGTACCGCACAAGACGCTGGGCATCGATGACCAGGACCGGCTGACGGTCACCTCCCCGTATCTGGCCGCCGGTTACCTCAAACCGGACAGCGCGTCGACAACGTTCACCGAGAATCCGGACGGCAGCCGGACATTCGTGACCAATGACCGCGCCCGGATCACCGAGGACGGTGTACTCGTGGTGCTCGGCCGGATGGACGCCGCCGTGAAGATCCGCGGGTACCTCGTCGAACCGGCCGAGGTCGAAGCCGCACTGCTCGACTGCCCGGGGATCCGGGAGGCACTGGTCGTCGCCGATCAGAGCGCAGAGACCCCGGTGTTGACCGCCTACGTGGCACCCGATCCGGAGATCCGCAGCCCCGCGGTGGCCGATGTCCGTGCGCAGCTGCACACCCGGCTGCCCGCCTGGATGGTCCCGACTCACGTGGTGATGCTCGAAGCCCTGCCGCGCAACGAACGCGGCAAGGTCGACCGTCGCGCCCTGCCGGCCCCGACCCGCGGGCCGATCACCCCACCGGAACCCGGTATGGAGACCGAGATCGCTACCGCATGGGCCGGCGTGCTGCGCCTCAACCAGGTCGGACGCGACGAGAATTTCTATGCACTGGGCGGAGATTCGCTCAATGTGCAGCAGATGATCAGCCTGATCGGCGATCAGCACCAGGTGCGGCTGACATCGTCGGATCTCGCCGTGGCGCCGACGGTGGCACAGTTCTCCGAGGTCGTGTCGGCACGCCTGGCCGGTGACGCCGTGGGACGCGATAAGCGCATAGCCCCGACGACGGTACTGCTGCGCCCGCCGACCGAGAGCACCGGAAAGACGGTGTTCTGTTTCGCAGGTGCGGGAGCGTCGGCATTGTCGTTCGTTCCGCTGGCCGACCGGCTCGGCTCCGAAACCGCCGTCGTCGCCTTCCAGGCACAGGGTCTGGAAAACCGGGCCTTCCCGGACTGGACGATCGGTCGCGCCGCCCGGCGGCACCTGCGAGACCTGTTGTCCCTGCAGCCGCAGGGGCCTTACACACTGGCCGGTCATTCGCTCGGGGCGTTCATTGCGATCGATATCGCCAACCGGCTTACGGCACTCGGGCACGAGGTCGAGCTGGTCACGCTGCTCGACCCGTTCCTGCCACCGCGCACCGTCCGGGCAGCGCGGCGGGAACTGCCCGACGTCGGGTCGACGCTGCTGGAGCAGGCCCCCGCTGCGCAGTCCGTGCTGTGGCGTCAGCGACTGTGGCTGCCGCTGGCCGGCATCATCGACGGGACTCCTGAGGAGAAGGTCGCCGCGCTGCGCGAGGTCGGGGTTCGGGTCGGCAGGCTACACCGGCCGCGGCCGTATCAGGGCCGAACCCTCCTGGTGCTCAGCAGCTTCAACCGCGACGACGACCGCGTGTGGCCGCAGCTGCTCACCGGCGAGCTGTCGGTGCAGCGGGTCAACTGCGATCACGACTCGGTGGTGCGGGAGCCGCATGTCGGCCGAATCGTCGACATGATCTCCACCGAGCGGGCCCGGTTCTGAC
>JBPPMV010000097.1:0-15154 GCA_051306235.1 Mycobacterium sp.
GTCGAGGCCGAGACCCCAGCGGGCACGGACACCACGGAATCCACGGACGACACGGACCCGAAAGTCGATGCAGCTGGGGCCTCCGAGGGGTCGGCACCAAAGCTCAGCGGTGACTCGGCGTCCAAGTCCGCGGACGCCGATACAAAGGCCGTGGACACGAAGGCGAGCCGCTCCGGCCCGAAGTTCGGGCCCGGTGCGCGCGCCGGCGTCCCGAAGGCCGGGGTGAGTGACGCGCCGAGACAACGGGCGGAACGCGAGGCCGCGGCCGCTCCGTCGGCGTCATCGGGTGGCGACGAATAGGCCGCGAAACGGAGTCGGGGCGGGCCGCGATGCTGCGGTCCGCCCCCGACTGCATTCGCCGGCACGGGATGCACTAACGATCACGGCGATTGGAACGCTGTACCCGCAGTTCGACGATTGGCAGGTTGGTACCTGCTGCGGGTGTGGCTGAGTGGCTAGGCACCGGCCTGCAAAGCCGTTTACACGGGTTCGAATCCCGTCACTCGCTCCAGCACAAGCCCTATCGGGCGACAACCACCAGGTCATCCCAGATCGCGGTGATCTCGGCGGAAGTGTCGCCGATTGTCGCGTCCAGGACCACCGCGGCGCCACGCCGCAAGGTGTCCCCGTCCTGCAGGTAGGTCCGATCGCGTTCGTCGGCTCCGATGCCGATCAGGTGAATGTGAACCACCGCCAGCCGGTGATCCCGGACCGTCAGCTCGACATCGGCCACGGCGGCCGCCACCGAAGCGGCGGGCTCGGCCAGTGCGTACGTCAGCAGCTTGGCGAGCGCGATGTTGCTGACGCTGATTCCCGGTTGTGAGGTGTGGATCAGCTTGCCCTGTCGCGGAAGCAGCGAAATGCGTTGTGCAATACCGGCACGCAGCTCACTCAGCGCGGAACCGGTTACCGCCCAACGTGAATCGGAATCGGCATCCGCATCGGCGAGGCCTGCGAAACGGCGTGTGGCATCAGCGATCCACGCCGCCGCCTCAGCGGTGGTTTCGTAATCGTCCTCGGCTGCCGTGCTCATGTGTCCTCCAGTCTTACGCACGTGGCTGCCGGTGTACAGCCGAGCGGGTTCATGGACGAAACTCCTCAAGGGTCGTGGCCAGGCGTTTCCGGGTGCGCTGCAACAGACCTCGTACCGAACCTTCCGTGGTCTGCAGCACCGTGGCGATCTCGGACAGTGGCAGGTCGTACACCTCGCGTAACCACCATGCGGCCCGCGCCGGATAGGGCAACCCCGCGAGCTCGCGATTCAACGCCGCCAGAAAGTCGGCATGTTCTGCCCGTTGCCCTGGCCCCGGCCGGAAGTCGACGGCCTCCGGCGCGGAATCCAGATCCTTCTGCGGACGTCGCCGCCGCAGGGCATCGATCGTCTTCCGCGACGCCAGTGAGTACAGCCAGGTGCGGAACTGGGACCGGAAGGCGAATGTCGGCAGCGCCTTCCACGCCGCGATGAAGGTCTCCTGGACAATGTCATCGCAGTCGCTGGACTCAGGATAGGTTTGCCTCACAAATTTCAGCAACGCTGGAGCGTGCCGAACGACCAGTACATCGAAGGCCGCTGAGTCGCCCCGTTGGGCGCGTCGAGCAAGCGTCTCATCGGGCAGCGAGTCCAGCACCACGTCATGTTGTCCACTGGGCCGGGAAATCAAACCAAATGTGTTCTACATCTCGGTTGCGTGCGGACCGGTACCTCCGGTTCGACTAAACCAGTGAGCCGGACGAAAACGTTCGGGCTAGCAGGTAAAAAGGAGACAACATGACCACCGCAACCCAGCCCCGCGAGGCGAGCTCCGTCGTGCCCACCACTACGGCGGGCAAGGAGTTGGAGCCGCTCGCATCCGACCACGGTGTCACCACGATCGCCGATGTGGTGGTTTCCAAGATCGCGGGTATCGCAACCCGCGAGGTCGACGGTGTGCACGACCTGGGCGGCCAGGCGGCCAGGGTCGTCGGCAAACTAAGGGAGACTTTGCCGGGGAGCACCAGCCTGACGCAGGGCGTCAGCGTCGAGGTCGGCGAGCGCCAGGCCGCTGTCGATATCGGCATCGTCGCTGAGTACGGCGTGGCCATCCACGATCTCGCCGACGGCATTCGGAACAATGTCATCTCCGCTGTGGAGAACATGACCGGTCTCGAAGTGACCGAAGTGAACATCACCGTGCATGACGTGCACTTCGCCGAAGATGAGGACGGCACGGCGATCACTCCCGACGCACAACCCCGGGTCCAGTGACCGGCGCCAGCGAGCGGGTCGACCGCGTCGTCGAGGCGGTCACCGCCGTCGACGGCGTGATCGGCCTCCATTCCGGGCCGGGCGTACCCACGACGTATCTGCCGGGGCGCATCGTCGGCGGAGTCCGGCTGGGAAGTGCGGACGGCAAAGTGCACGTCGTCCTGGAATTGGGCGACGCACTGCTGGAAACCGCGGAACGCGTTCGCCAAGCCGCCAGTACCGCCGCCGGAATGCCCATCGATGTCGTCGTCGGGGACGTGGCGGCACCGGAATCGGCGACACCCCCATCAACACCGTCCCCATCAACACGTAGGAGAGAGCAATGACCGGAAAGTTTCTGCTGCCAGGACTTTTCGCCGGATTGCTGCTGGCCATCGCCGCCGTCACAGGCGGTCTGATCGGCTTCTTGCTTGCGATCGTGCTGGGCGCCGCAGGAGCGGCGATCGGGGCCCACCTCGACGGCACGATCGATCTGACCGCACTCGGTTGCCGGTCCGGGAGCTGACCGTGACCAGTGATGTGGTGGCCCACCCGCAGGCCGTGCGTGGGCGCACCGTGATCGATGATCGCGTGCGAAGCACGTTGATCGAACGGGCCGTGCTCTCGGTGCCCGGTGTGCTGACCCGGCGAACCATGGTTCCGGGCCGGTCCCTGCCCGCCGTCACTGTCGCCGGCGATCCGGCTGCCCGCACCGTCGACGTTCACATTGCGGCCACCTGGCCGGTCGACAGTGCGGCGATTCTGGAGTCCGTGCGTGCCGCAGTGATCCGGGAGCTCGCCACCAGCCTCGCCGAGACTCCGGAGCGGGTCGGCGTCACGATCAGCCGCGTCGACGCGGACCGCACGCCGGCCCAGGTGGCTGATGCCTACGAGCTCAGCGGCGACGAAACGCTGACCGTCGATGACGGTGGCATCGCACCTGCGGGCGCACAGCACCGCCGCTTTGCCCCGCGGGCGCGGGCCGCGGCCAGCACTGCCAGCGTGGTCATCGCGCTCGTGCTCGCGGCGCTGGGGGCGGTGGCCGTCCGCGATGCCTTCACGCCCGCAGATCGCTGGACCACGGCCGTGCTGGGGTGGGCCGCCGATGCGCAGTGGCAGTGGTGGGTCTGGCCGGCAGCGGTTCTGGCTGCGCTGCTGGGACTGGCGCTGCTGGTGGCCGCCGTCAAACCGCGGCGTCGTACCTACATCGCGGTGGGCAGTCAGGTGTGGGTGCCCCGCAAGAATTCTCAGCAGTGGACGGCCACGGAGGCCGATACCTCGCGCAGTCCAGAGGGGGATGTCCGATGACACCGTTTTTGCGAGTAATCGACAGACTCACCACCGCAACGGTGGCCGGGATCTTGCTGGCCGGCGCCGCACTGGTGATCGGATACGGCGCAAACGTCACGATCGCTCGCGATCTGGCTGCCGGGATCGATACGCAAGCCATCGCCCGGGCGCCGGAATGGTCCTGGTGGTCGGCGGCATTGGGTGTGGCCGGTGCGATCGCCGTACTGCTGGGACTCTGGTTGTTACTCATGCGCGTACGACCCCGATCGGTACGGGACGTCGCCACCGCGAAAGCCGGATCGGTCGATCTTGCCCGAATCGCTGATGCGGCAGCCGACGATCTCGGCAGGCATCCGTCGGTGCAGTCCGCCCATGCCGTGACCCGCACCGTGAGCGGCCGTCCGGTCGCACGCGTCACTGTCGAGATTCCAGCGTCGACGTCACCAGCGCAGGTCCGTCGGATCGCGCTGCGCTGTGGCGAGGACGTACATCGCGCGGCGGGTGCGGATGTGGAGTTCCAACTGCTGGTGAAGCCGGTGCCTGCCGACAAGGTGCGCCCGGGCGTAGCCTGATGAGACGTCCGGTACGGATGAGTGCGAGGGGTCCGTACCGGCACGAATAACTGGGGCGGAACAGGTTTCGTTCCCCATCACCAGGGCAGTCAGTATTTGCCCTGCTACGAAAGGAAATGCAGAAATGGGTATTGCAGACGACGCCAAGAACAAGGCCCAGGACCTCAAGGGCCAGGCCAAGGAATCGGTCGGGTCGGCCACCGGTAACCGCGATCTGGAGTCCGAAGGCCAGGCTGATCAGGCGATCTCGTCGGTGAAGGACGCCGTTTCCAGTGCCGCCGACAAGGTCAAAGACGGTGTCGAGGCCGTGAAGGACAAGCTGACCGGCAAGTAGAGCACTTGGGCGGTACCGGGATCGCATCCTGGTACCGCCCTTTTCGTGCGCTCAATCTTTCGCGGGACCGCGAGTGAAGCGCCACAGATAGCGCGGAAGCGCACGCAGTGGCAACGCACGCGGCCAGTCGTCGGTCCGGAAGAAGGCATCCGTTCCGCCATCGACGAAAATCAGGCTGCCGCACAGGAAATCAGCGGAATCGGACAGCATGAAGCAGATCCATTCGGCCAACTGATCGGCCACGCCGAAGCCGCCTATCGGTACCGGGAACTTACGTACCGCTCTACCTTCCAGGGGTTCGGCGAGCTGGGCCTCCAACATCGGCGTCATGATCGCGCCCGGCGCCAAGGCGTTGAGCCGGATTCCGGCGCCGGCCCATTCAGGTGTCACCGCGTGGCGCCGCACCCACCGGCTGACCGCGATCTTGGACGCGGAGTACATGATCGCCGAACCGTGCCTGCCGAGCACGCGCAGGCTGCGGACCGCCCGCTCGGGGTCGTGATCGAGCAGCGCGTCGATGGTGCGTCGCGGCACGGCGGGCACCGTCGTCGTCGAGTTACTGGCAATGGCGACCACCTTGGCCCGGTCCGCCGCGGCCAGGGCCGGCCGCCAGGCGGTGAGGAGTTCGACGACGCCGAGATAGTTCACCTGCGCGATCAACCGGTTGCGGTCGGAACCGGACCCGGGGCCGATGCCCGCCGCCAGCACCGCACCATCGAGCACGCCCCCGGACGCCGCGAGCACCTCGGTGGCCGCGTGCTGCCGACCCTGCGCGGTGGCGAGGTCGGCGATGACGTCGGCATCCCGGAGGTCGATGCCGATCACCCGGTGTCCGCCGGCTCTGAGTTGGCGGGCCGCAGCGAAGCCCATGCCGGACGCCGACCCGGTGATCGCGTAAATTCCGATGATCGACCCCGTCAGTGTGTGGAAGACGCGTGGAGCGGTGTCTCGGCCATCCGCACAACATACGGTCTGCGGCCCCGGATTTGCCGGGGTTGCCGACTTCGATTGAAATGGTAAGCAGGGCAACGATATGCCCGTCAGTGATCGTGACCGGCGCCGAATCCGCCCGGGACGCCCGAGCGTGTGACACCCGTCGCGTCCGGGTAAACGGATTGACGCGGCTCACTTCGGACATCTCATGCGGTCCGCAAACACGACACACCGTCGCGTCGCGTTCCTCACTGAAGGGCCTCGCCCGGGGGTTTTCGGACTAGCATCAGGACTCGAACAGCGCCGACGAGACGGTGTTGGATGTGCCGCGTGTGGTGAATCGACCCCACGGCCGTCGAGCAACGCGTTACTGTCTCGGTTGGCTTAGCAATCGACACTGGGAGGGCATGAATGAGCGCCTATCGGACCGTGGTGGTCGGCACGGACGGATCGGATTCGTCGTTGCGTGCAGTGGACCGCGCCGGGGAGATTGCCGGAGGATCGGGTGCGCGAGTAATCGTCGCGACCGCCTATTTCCCGCAGAGCGAGGATCATCACGCCGCCGACGTCCTCAAGGATGAGGGATACAAGGCGACCGGCAATGCACCCATTTACGCAATCCTGCGGGAGGCGACCGACCGGGCGAAGGCCGCCGGCGCCACCGAGGTGGTGGAGAAGGCCATCGTGGGCGCACCCGTCGACGCCCTCGTCGACCTCGCCGAAGCAGAGAAGGCCGACCTGCTGGTGGTCGGCAATGTCGGTCTGAGCACCATCGCCGGTCGACTGCTCGGGTCGGTACCTGCCAATGTGGCCCGTCGCTCGAAGATCGACGTGCTCATCGTGCACACGTCCTGACCCCGTCAGATTCCAAGGCCGAGGCCCGGCGTCACCCGTAACGGTGGCGCCGGGCCTCGCCGTTTGGCACACCATGCGGTCGCTTTACAAATAGTCGTACAAGTGTCACGGTATCCGGGTGGATTTCTCGCGGGTCGAGCTGTCATCCGAGGATCGGGCCTTCCAGGAGGGCCTGCGGGGCTTCCTGGCCGAGGTCGTCACCGAAGAGGTGATTCGCCGCGATCGTGAGACCGGCGAGAACTTCGACGAGACAGTGCATTTGGCGCTGGGCGCGGCCGGCTATCTGGCCGACGACTACCGCTCCGAGGCTGACGGCGGATTCAGCGCGGTGCGGCGGCGCATCTGGGAACTGGAGATCGGCCGGGCCCGCACGCCGTGGTTCCATTGGGGCACAACGGCCATGGTGGCCAAATCGGTGCAGGCCTTCGGCGCCCCCGAACTGGTCCGACGGATCCTGCCCGGGGTGCTTTCCGGTGAGCTTCGTCTGTGTCTGGGCTACACCGAACCCGAGGGCGGCTCGGATGTGGCCACCTGTAAGACACGCGCCGTGCGGGAAGCGGATGGATCGAGCTGGATCATCAACGGCTCCAAGATGTTCACCTCCAATGCACAGAACGCCCAGTACGTCTTCCTGATCACGAATACCGACCCGGCGGCACCCAAACATCAGAGCCTGACCATGTTCCTGGTGCCGATGAACTCGCCGGGCGTGGAGATCCAGCCCATTCGCACGGTGGACGGTGACCGCACCAACATCACCTTCTACAACGATGTTCTGGTCGATGACGAGTACCGGATCGGTGACGTCAACGGGGGATGGTCGGTGCTGCGCGAGGCGCTCAACGCCGAGCACGGCACCGTCGAGCGGGATACCAGCGGCCTGCAGAACCTTGCCACGATGAGCGAGCACATCCTGCTGACGGCACAGGCCCTGGACCGGGTGGCACAGGTCGCCCCGCCCGATTACCGGCTGGGCCGCGCCGTGGCGCGCCTGGAGGCGGCCATGAGCTCCCCGGGGATGTACGGCCGGGTTGCCATCGCGCAGACCATGCGGGACATCTCGCCGGATCTCATGGACATCCTCGGCTCGGCCGGTGCGCTGCCTGTCGGCACTCCCGGCGCAGCCGATGACGGCGGCGCCGAATACATCTACCGATTGGCATCGCCGACCGGGATCTACGCCGGAACCCTCGAAGTGTTCCGCAACATGATCGCCCAGCATTCGCTCGGCCTGCAGCGCCCGACCTACGCTCCGCCGAAGGGATCTCGATGAAATTCGCCTTCACCCATCCGATGCACAGCCACCCCTACAACCCCGAACTGGTCAACGGGGCAGGGGTGGCCGCGGTGGCCGCTGCCGCCGAAGCCGCAGGTTTCGGTGGGTTCGGCTTCACCGATCATCCGGCGCCCACGGAGAAGTGGCTGAACGCCGGCGGGCACGATGCGCTGGATCCCTTTGTGGCCATGGGCTTCGCGGCGGCGCACACCACCACCTTGCGGCTGATCCCCAACGTGGTGGTAATGCCGTACCGGAATCCGTTCGTCGTCGCCAAGGCGGGAGCCACCCTGGATCTGCTGTCCGGCGGAAGGTTCACCCTGGCGGTCGGTGTCGGTTACCTCAAGCGTGAATTCAATGCGCTCGGAGTCGATTTCGATGAGCGCGGTGCACTGGTGGAGGAGGCCCTGCAGGTCATCCGGGCCGTGTGGACCGGTGATGACATCAGCTTCGAGGGCAAGCACTTCACCGCCTCCGGTATCACCGCACACCCGCGGCCGACCTCGCCCCCACCGATCTGGATCGGCGGGAACACCGCCGCCGCGCGTCGGCGCGTCGCGCAGCACGGCGACGGCTGGTGCCCGTTTCCGGCCGCCGGGGTGCTGGCCCAGACCGCGCGCACCGACCCGATGGATTCGCTGGACACGTTGCAGGCCGGTATCGACGATCTGCGGCGACGCCTCGACGAGGCCGGACGCGACCCGGCCACGGTGGACATCACCTTCAGCAATGCCCTCGGTGGCGTGCCCGGCACGGACGATTTCGATGCCGACGCCTGTCTCGGCGGGGTGCAGCAGCTTGCCGACCTCGGTGTCACCTGGATTCAGGTGCAGGTGCCCGGTGACAGCCTGGCGCACGCCACCGAGGTGATCGCGTTGTTCGGCGAGCAGGTCATCAGCAAGCTCTGACTACCAGCCCATCGACCCCGGTATGCCCTTGAAGGGCCCGACGACCCAGCTGGTGATCCAGCCGCCGTAGAAACCGCCCGGCTGGGGCAGGACGTCCTCGCCGTTGACCGTGCATCGATCGACCGCCGCCGCCATCACCGCGATGGCCCCGGCAATCGGTTCGAAGCCGGGGGTGGGGGTCGGATAGGTCCAGCCCGCCCGCGGGGCCACTGTCGTTCCGGACACGAGGTCGTAGTAGCTCGCCGCGCCCTTCCACTCGCACCACGACGAACCCGCCGCCGGGCGCAGCGCGCCGGGGCGGAAGGCGTCGGCAGGCAGGTAGTAGGTCGGCGGGTGGCTGGTTTCCAGCACCCGCCAGCCACGGTCCGTCGACGCGACGCGCTCACCGCCGAGGTCGACGGTGATGGAGCCACGGAATTCCTCCAGCCGGGGCGGGCGCGGGTAATCCCACACCGACTCCTGGCCGGGACCGGGCTTATCGGGCTTCGGCCTCACCAGCCGCGCGCTTTCCAGGTGGCCAGCCCCGGGCGTTCGGCGCCCAGCGTGGTGTCATCCCCATGCCCGGGATAGACCACGGTGGAATCGGGGTACACATCGAACACCTTGCTCGACACATCGCCGAGCAGCCGGTCGAAGTCACCGTCCTTCCAGGTCTTGCCTACCCCGCCGGGGAACAGGCAATCCCCGGTGAACAAATGGGTGGTGTCCCCGTCGGCGCCCCGCAAGGCCAGCGCGACGGAACCCTCGGTATGACCTTGGAGGTGGATCACATCGAAGCTCAGTTCGCCGACGGTCACGGTGTCCCCGTCGGCGAGGATCCGGTCCGGGGTGACGGGCAGCGGGTCGGCGTCCAGGGCGTGCGCCGCGGTCGGTGCGCCGGTGGCCTCCGCCACAGCGGCGAGCGCCTGCCAGTGGTCGGCGTGCTGATGACTGGTCACGATGAGCGCGATGTCGGGGGTGTGCGCGCTGATCAGTTCGATGAGCCGGTCGGCGTCGTTGGCAGCATCGATGAGCAGGGTTTTCCCGGTCGCGGAACACGTGACGAGGTAGGCGTTGTTGTCCATCTGGCCGACCGATGCCTTGACGATGGTCGCCGCGGGCAGGGTGCGCCGCGCGGCGGCACCGGGGTCGACATGGCCGGTGTAGGTATCGACGAGGGCTGTCATTCGTCCCACGCTATCCGTCTCGACTCGGGCTTGTCGGTGGGTGCACCTAGCATTGGCCGTGGGCTCTTGTGCCCTGGGCAGGACTGAAAAGGGGAAGTGTGTCTGATCGTCTGATCGTCAAGGGTGCGCGCGAGCACAATCTGCGTGGCGTCGACCTTGATCTGCCGCGTGACGCGTTGATCGTGTTCACCGGCCTGTCCGGTTCGGGGAAGTCCTCGCTGGCCTTCGACACGATCTTCGCCGAGGGGCAGCGCCGCTACGTCGAGTCGCTGTCGGCCTATGCGCGCCAGTTCCTGGGCCAGATGGACAAGCCCGATGTGGACTTCATCGAGGGTCTGTCACCGGCGGTGTCCATCGACCAGAAGTCCACCAACCGCAACCCCCGCTCGACGGTCGGCACCATCACCGAGGTGTACGACTATCTGCGTCTGCTGTATGCCCGCGCCGGCACCCCGCACTGTCCGGTCTGCGGTGAGCGCATCGCGCGGCAGACCCCACAGCAGATTGTCGACCAGGTGCTGGCCATGGAGGAGGGCGCCAAATTCCAGGTGCTCGCACCGGTGGTGCGCACCCGCAAGGGCGAATTCGTCGACCTGTTCGACAAGCTCAACAGTCAGGGCTACAGCCGGGTGCGTGTCGACGGTGTGGTCTACCCGCTGACCGATCCGCCGAAGCTCAAGAAGCAGGAGAAGCACGATATCGAGGTGGTCGTCGACCGCCTCACCGTCAAGGCGAGCAGCAAGCAGCGCCTCACCGACTCGGTGGAGACGGCGCTCGGTCTGGCCGACGGCATCCTGGTGCTGGAGTTCATCGACCGGGAAGAGGGCCACCCGCAGCGCGAACAGCGCTTCTCCGAGAAGCTGGCCTGCCCGAACGGACACCCGCTGGCCGTCGACGATCTGGAGCCGCGGTCGTTCTCCTTCAACTCGCCCTACGGCGCCTGCCCCGAGTGCACCGGTCTCGGCATCAAGAAGGAGGTCGACCCCGACCTGGTGGTGCCCGACCCCGAGCTGACACTCGCCGAGGGTGCCGTCGCGCCCTGGTCGATGGGGCACACCGCCGAATACTTCACCCGGATGATGTCGGGCCTCGGTGACGAGCTGGGCTTCAATGTCGACACCCCGTGGAAGAAGCTGCCCGCCAAGGCGCGCAAGGCCATCCTGGAGGGCTCCGATCATCAGGTGCACGTGCGCTACAAGAACCGCTACGGGCGCACCCGGTCCTATTACGCCGACTTCGAGGGCGTGCTGGCGTTCCTGCAGCGCCGCATGGAGCAGACCGACTCCGAGCAGATGAAAGAACGCTACGAGGGCTTCATGCGGGATATCCCGTGCCCCGAGTGCGCGGGAACCCGGCTCAAACCGGAGATCCTGGCGGTGACGATGGCGGCCGGTGAGCACGGTGACAAGTCCATCGCCGAGGTCGCCCAGCTGTCCATCGCCGATTGCGCCGAGTTCCTCAACGCCCTCACCCTGGGCTCGCGCGAGCAGGCCATCGCGGGGCAGGTGCTCAAGGAGATCCAGTCCCGGTTGGGCTTCCTGCTCGATGTCGGGCTGGAGTACCTGTCCTTGTCGCGGGCGGCGGCGACGCTGTCCGGTGGTGAGGCACAACGGATCCGGCTGGCCACCCAGATCGGCTCCGGTCTGGTCGGCGTGCTGTATGTGCTCGACGAACCGTCGATCGGTCTGCATCAGCGCGACAACCGCCGGCTCATCGACACCCTGGTGCGGTTGCGCGATCTGGGCAACACGCTGATCGTGGTCGAACACGACCTGGACACCATCGCGCACGCTGACTGGGTGGTCGACATCGGTCCGTACGCGGGTGAGCACGGCGGCCGCATCGTGCACAGCGGTACCTATCAGGATCTGCTGAAGTGTCCGGAATCCCTCACCGGCGCTTACCTTTCCGGCAAGGAGAGCATCGAGGTGCCCGCGATCCGCCGTCCGGTGGACCGCAAACGGCAGATCACCGTCGTCGGTGCGCGCGAGCACAACCTGCGCGAGGTCGACGTCAGCTTCCCGCTCGGGGTGCTCACCGCGGTCACCGGGGTGTCCGGTTCGGGGAAGTCGACGCTGGTCAACGACATCCTCGCGACCGTGCTGGCCAACAAGCTGAACGGTGCGCGGCAGGTGCCGGGCCGGCATCTGCGCATCAACGGTATCGATCAGCTCGACAAGCTGGTGCGGGTGGACCAGTCGCCGATCGGGCGCACCCCGCGGTCCAACCCGGCCACCTATACCGGTGTGTTCGACAAGATCCGGACCCTGTTCGCGGCGACCACCGAGGCCAAGGTGCGTGGTTACCAGCCGGGCCGATTCTCGTTCAACGTCAAGGGCGGTCGCTGCGAGGCGTGCTCGGGTGACGGCACGCTGAAGATCGAGATGAACTTCCTGCCCGATGTGTACGTGCCGTGCGAGGTGTGCCACGGCGCCCGGTACAACCGGGAGACCCTCGAGGTGCACTACAAGGGCAAGACCATCTCCGAGGTGTTGGACATGCCGATCGAAGAGGCCGCCGAGTTCTTCGAGCCGATCACCTCGATCCACCGCTATCTCAAGACCCTGGTGGAGGTGGGGCTCGGATATGTCCGGCTGGGTCAGCCGGCGCCGACGCTGTCCGGCGGTGAGGCTCAACGGGTGAAGCTGGCCGCGGAATTGCAGAAGCGGTCCACCGGTCGCACCGTGTACATCCTCGACGAGCCGACCACCGGTCTGCATTTCGAGGACATCCGCAAGCTGCTCAAGGTGATCAACGGCCTTGTCGACAAGGGCAATACGGTCATCGTCATCGAACACAACCTCGACGTCATCAAGACCTCGGACTGGATCGTGGACATGGGCCCCGAAGGTGGCGCGGGCGGCGGTACCGTCGTGGCGGCGGGCACGCCCGAGGACGTGGCCGCGACACCGGAAAGCTACACCGGGCAGTTCCTCGCCGAGATGCTGAACGGGCCGAGCCAAGAGGTCGTGCCGGCACCGAAAACGCGTCGGCGCCGCGCCAAGGTCAGTGCCTGACGGTCAGCGCTGAGGTCAGCAGCCGGGCGGCGTCGAGGCCGCCCGGTTGAGCACCATCGGAGAGCACGCTGAAGTAGACATGATCGGCGCCGGCATCCAGGTGTCGCCGGGCATGGGCCGCGACATTCTCGGCGCTGCCCCATGCGACAACCCGGTCGACCAGCGCATCGCTGAGCGTTTCGGTATCGTGGTCTGAAAAGCCTTGCCGCCGTGCCGAATCGGTGTAGCTGCGCATATCCATCAGAAATCGCAGGGGTGTGCGCGCCGTCTCCCGCGCGGAGTCCGGATCGGTGTCGAGCACGACGTATTGGCCGACGATCAGCACCGGGCCAGAGCCGAGGCGTTCCCGTGCCTGCGCGGTGTACTCCGGGGTGACCATCCCGGGCATCGCCCCGGCGAACCGATCCGCGGCGATATCGAGTTTGCGGGGGCCGAAGGCCGCCAGCAGGCGCCGGTCCTGCGGGACCGGGTCCAGCTGGTCGACATAGTCGGACAACGCCACGAGTGGTTTCTGCTGCGAGGAACCGAGTCCGATCATCAGCCGGCCGGGCGTGGCAGTTTCGGCGGTGCGGTACAGATCGACCACCTCACCGGGGCTGTACACATCGGGCGGGATGATCGCCGGCACGATCACCGCGTGATCGGTGGCCTCCAGCAGATCGGTGAGGACATCCAGGCGGTCTATCTGGCCGCCGTTGACCCACAACGTGCGGAATCCGAGATCCTCGATCGCACGCGCGTGGGGTGAGGTCGGGTCGACGGTGAATCCGAAGTGTCCGAGGTTCATGGTGCGACGGTAGGACCACAACAATGGTTGAGGTCAAGACGAGCTGCGGCCGCCCATGATCGCCGCTGCGGGAGGGTACATGTGGTCCTGATGTAGTACTACCGGTAGTACTACATCTCACCAGTCATATCGCTCGGCCGCGGTGTCCGGCAGGGCGACGGGGACAGCGGAGGCCCTGGCTCACATCTTGGAAAGCGGGGACGGGAACCGGGGTTTGATCACGACGCCGTCCAGCCAGCCAGTGAGCTCATCGGCCTTGCGCTGCAGCGCTTGCCGGGCGTCACCATCGACATCGGCCGCGATCCGCAGCTGCACCCGGCCGTCCTCGGACTGCCGCCAGGCGCCCACCACGCGCCCGTCGACCCACACGGTCGGCCCGGCATTGCCGCGATTGTCGAACACCTCGCCGCGCAGGCCGTTGAGGTACCACTCCCGGTCGACCCACCCCATGGTCGTGACGTCCAAACCGGGCAGCAGTGCGCACCACGGTTCGACCTCGGCTTCGGGCTCCAGATCGTCGGGCAGCGCCACCCCGGGGGTCCCGTGCAGATCCACCTGCACCGCACCGATATCGGCCAGCGCGCGACGGGTCCAGGTGAGGGTGTGTCCGAACCACCACTTGATATCGCTGACGGTGGCGGGTCCGAATGCCCGTAGCCAGGTGCGCACCAGGCCGGCGCCGGCGGCATCGGGTTCGGCGGCCTCCGATGTGCCGAGCCAGGAGGCGGCCGGCACCCACAGCGGACGTGATGACGTCCAGCCGCCCTGATTGGGGCCGCGGACGACGTCGCCGCGGACCGCGAGTACCGTGATGACCCGAGGGGACAGGGGAGTGTCTCCGCCCCAAGGCTTTCCGGGTGCCGGATCGTAGGTCCCCGCCAATTCCGGTACCGCGACGCGCAGCTGCGTCGCGCTCGTCGGACCATTGGCCTCAAGATATGCCAGCGCCGCGGCGCACGCGGTGCGCAGCCAATAAGCACCATCGGCGGCCACCCCGGCCTTCTGCACATCGGCGATCAGCCTGCGGCTCTCGGTATCGGCCACCCGGTCACTGGATGCCACCTGTACCGCCGGCAGTCCGTCGGCAGGCACCACCCACAGCGTGCGGCGCATCGCGAGATGTTTGACCAGTGAATGCTCCTCGTAGATCCGGGTATCCAGATCAGCGCGGGCGAACCCCGGAATGCGCGCCCACAATGAGAGATACGGGGTGGCGGGATCGGTGCCATGCAGGCCCACCAGGTCCGCCGTCACCGCGGAGGCATCACTGCCGGGCGCGCCGAGAAAGTGCCGCCGGGCCAGCCGGACACGCCGCTCGGCGACGGTAAACGAACGCACTAGTCCTGGTTCATCGATTCGCGGATCTGCTTCAACTTCTCGGCGGCTGCGCGCTGCCGGGCGTCGTACTGCTCGGCGACCGACCGGCCCTGCGGCGTATCGGCATCGAGTTCCGCTGCGCCGATGGACGTGCCGTAACGGGTCTCGATCTTCTCGCGCACGGCATCGAAGGTGGGCACCCCGGAAGTGGTGAAGCCCGGATCGGGGGCCGGCACGACATACGGCCCGGGGTCCGGCTCGGCCGCCGCGGGGTCTGGCTCGGCCGGAACGACCTCGGCATCGATCGGGTCGTCCGCGGAAGGCTGCTGGTCATCGGCCATGAGGCCACGGTACTCGCTCAGAAGTTTGGGATCGGTAGCGATTCGCCGCGGATGTACTTGCTTCACGACGGCGCCACAGGGGCGGCGGCGAAGGAAAAGGACACACACATGACGAAGAATCGCGTTCTGGCCGC
>JBPPMV010000098.1:0-2122 GCA_051306235.1 Mycobacterium sp.
CTACACCCGGAACTGTTCATCGAGCACGAGCTGAAGCCGCCGAAGGGCGTGCTGCTCTACGGTCCGCCCGGCTGCGGCAAGACGCTGATCGCCAAGGCGGTCGCGAACTCCCTGGCGAAGAAGGTCGCCGCCAAGACCGGCGGTCAGGGCGCGGCGGGCAAGTCCTATTTCCTCAACATCAAGGGCCCCGAGCTGCTCAACAAGTACGTCGGCGAGACCGAGCGCCACATCCGGCTCGTGTTCCAGCGGGCGCGCGAGAAGGCCAGCGAGGGCACCCCGGTCATCGTCTTCTTCGACGAGATGGACTCTCTCTTCCGGACCCGCGGGTCGGGTGTCTCGTCCGACGTCGAGAACACGATCGTCCCCCAGCTGCTCAGCGAGATCGACGGTGTCGAGCTCCTCGAGAACGTCCTGGTGATCGGGGCCTCGAACCGTGAGGACATGATCGACCCCGCGATCCTGCGGCCCGGCCGGCTCGACGTGAAGATCAAGATCGAGCGCCCGGACGCGGAGTCGGCGCGCGACATCTTCTCCAAGTACCTCACCCAGACCCTGCCGCTGCACGCCGACGACCTCCGCGAGTTCGGCGGGGACCGCGAGGCGTGCGTGGGCGGCATGATCCGGGCGACCGTGGAGCGGATGTACAACGAGACCGAGGAGAACCGCTTCGTCGAGGTCACCTACGCGAACGGAGACAAGGAGGTCCTGTACTTCAAGGACTTCAACTCCGGCGCGATGATCCAGAACGTGGTGGACCGCGCGAAGAAGTACGCCATCAAGTCGGTGCTGGAGAGCGGCCAGCACGGTCTGCGCATCCAGCACCTGCTGGACTCGATCGTCGACGAGTTCGCCGAAAACGAGGATCTGCCCAACACCACCAATCCCGATGACTGGGCTCGCATCTCGGGCAAGAAGGGTGAGCGGATCGTCTACATCCGTACACTCGTCACCGGCAAGTCGTCGAGCGCCAGCAGGGCTATCGATACCGAGTCGAACCTCGGGCAGTACCTGTAGTCAGAACCCGGAACCGTCCATCCTGGCGGCGATCGCGCGTAACTCCTCGAGTACCAGCGCGATCGCCGGCCGGGCATCGGCGCCGGCGCGGGTGACCGCTTCGACGCGTCGCGCCAGCCGGATATCGCTGATCGGCCGGCGCACCAGGTCACGGGCCAGGACCACGTAACGCGGCAACAGCGCGATCCCGATACCAGCCTGCACCAGTTCCTCCACCACCCGGAAGTCGTTGACTCGTTGGGTAATTCGCGGCGTGACCCCGGTGATGGTCGCGATCGACTTGAACACATCATCGACCATCAGCCCGCCCTCCACACCGATCCAGTCCTGATCGGCGAGATCGGACAGCTGTAGCGCGGTGTTGGCTGCCAAGGGATGTCCGGGCGGCAGCAGCACATCCAGCGGTTCGCGCAACAACACCGCCGATGTGAATCGCGGCCCCCACGGGGTGCGGTCGCGCTCGTCGCGGTGCACGACGACCACGTCGAACTCCGCGAGTTGTTGGGGTGCGCGGGCGGCCGGCAGGTCGACATCACGGCCGAGCAGTTCGATTCCGCGTGCGCGGGCTCCGGCGATCAGTGGCGCCAGCAACATGGCCGCCCCGGACGGGAAGAACGACACCGTCACCTGACCGCGGGCGGTCGTCCGGTAGCTGTCCATATCGGCCTGGGCTCGGTCCAGGGCGGCGAGCACGTGTTCGGCGTGGCCGACGAGCACCTGTCCGGCATCGGTCAGTCTGACCCGGCGGCCCGCCGGCTCCAGGAGCGCGATGCCCGCCTCCCTCTGCAGTGTCTTGAGCTGCTGGGAGACCGCCGACGGGGTCATCGACAGCACCTCGGCGACGGCGGCAACGGTGCCGTGGTCGGCCAGTTCGCGCAGCATGCGCAACCGCAGAGCATCCATGAAGAAATCCTACTCATACACGTAAGATAAAGTAGCTGGACTGAATGGTCTTGGCTTCGGCAGGCTGACCCCGTGACCCGCTACCGCGTCGATATCGCCCTGCTGGCCGTGGCGGTGGTGTGGGGATCGAGCTACCTCGCGGCGAAGGAGGTGGTCGACGCCGACGGGGTCTTCGCCTTCCTGTCCGTGCGCTTCGCCATGGCGG
>JBPPMV010000099.1:0-10158 GCA_051306235.1 Mycobacterium sp.
ACACTGCCACCGGCGATCAGCACCTGATTACGACGGTCCACCCGCAGCACCAGGGCGTCCGGCCAGCCCGCGATCGCGGCATCGATATCGGTGCGCAGGGTGTCGGCGCGGTCGGCGCCCACCCGGGACAGCAGCGGGATGTTGCGGAGGGTGAAGCTCATCGGTGCCTTCTGCTCTTCGCGCAGGCGCTCATCGATCGTCCTTCGAGCGGATGTAGAGCAGCCGGTCGGTCAGCTCCAAGGCATCGACCCGTGCGTCGTCGACCCGCAGCAGCTGCCCGTCGCGCACCACACCGAGCACGAGATCGCTCAGGTGCCGCGGCGAGCCGCCGGCCTCTTTGGTCTCCACCGGCCGCTCGGCGATGGCGAACCCGGCATCGGGA
Source organism: Mycobacterium sp. (assembly GCA_051306235.1). GTDB lineage: Bacteria > Actinomycetota > Actinomycetes > Mycobacteriales > Mycobacteriaceae > Mycobacterium. The sequence goes on from JBPPMV010000099.1 coordinate 383, forward strand.
GTCAGCAGGTCTTCCATCATCTCGACGACGCTGGGGGTCTGGGTGGCGATGCCCAACAGGCGGCCTGCGGTCTCGGAGGTGACGACGGTGGTGTTCGCGCCGGACTGCTTGAGCAGATGCTGGCTCTCGGCCTCGCGGACGGCGGCGATGATGGTGGCCGTCGGGTTCAGTTCCCGGGCGGTCAACGTCACCAGTACGGCGGTGTCATCGCTGTTGGTCGCCACGATGATCGATTTGGCGTGCTGAACACTGGCCAGCCGCAGTACCTCCGAGTCGGTGGCGCTGCCCTTGACGGTGACCAGCCCGGCGCTCTTGGCACGCTCGAGTGCGGCCGGGTTGTTCTCGACCACGACGATGTCCGCGGGCAGGACATCGTCGCCGATCATGGCCGCCACCGCGGTGCGGCCCTTGGTCCCGTAGCCGACGACGACGGTGTGATTGCGCACGCTTTTCCTCCATCGCTGGATTTTCAACGCCTGCCGCGATTGGTTGGTGAGGGTCTCGACCGTGGTTCCGATCAGGACGATCAGGAATGCCACCCGCAGCGGTGTGATGACCAGAACGTTGACCAACCGGGCCGACGGCGTCACCGGCGTGATGTCACCGTAACCCGTGGTCGACAGCGACACCGTGGCGTAGTAGAAGCAGTCCAGGAACGACAGCGGATCGTCCGGGTTCGGGGCATCACTGAGATCGCGGTAGCCGTGCCGGTCGATATAGACGATCAGCACCGCCGCGAAAAGCGCACCCAGCGCCAAAACCACCCGCGTGAGGATGCGACGGCCCGGACTGATGAACTTCTCCGGGATGGTGAGGACATCGACAAGGTCGGCGTCATGGCGCGACGTGAGGCTCTGGTTGACGGCTGCCAAACGCCGACGCAACCTACCCTTGGCCACGTTTCACCGATCGGGGCGGGATTGGCACGTCACAATGAAACCATGACGCACCCCGCATCCGGAGATCAGAAGCAAGCAACCGCGACCCGCGCCGTCCAGATCGGCGGTTGGCTCGTCGGCATGGGGGTCCTGCATTTCGTGGCTCCCAAGCCGTTCGACACCATCGTGCCCACCGAGTTGCCCGGCAGCGCCCGCTTCTACACGCACGCCTCCGGTGTCGCCGAGGTCGCCGCGGGAGCACTGCTGATCGCGCCGCGCACCCGCAAGATCGGCGCGCTGGCCTCGATCGCCCTGTTCCTCGGGGTGTTTCCGGCGAACGTCAACATGGTCCGGATGTGGAAGGACAAGCCGCTGCCGATGCGCATCGGTGCGCTGGCCCGGCTGCCGCTGCAGGTTCCGATGATCACCCAGGCGTACAAGATCTACAAGAACTCCTAGGCGTCCACCAGCAGCGCCGCCAACTCTTGGGCGTCGGGCAGTGCATCGGGCATGACCGTCACGCCGCTGCGCACGTAATGGAACGCGGCCCGCACCGACTCCACCGGGCATCCCCGCAGCCCCGCCCACGCCAGCCGGTACACCGCCAGCTGTATCGCGGCGTGCCGCTGGGCCTCCGGGGTGCTCGGCGGCTCACCGGTCTTCCAGTCCAGGACCACCGCGCCACCGTCACCGTCGGCGAAGACCGCGTCGATGCGTCCGCGCACCACGGTGGTGCGCGGGCCCTCGAGAATCATGTCGAAGGGCACCTCGACGTCGATCGGGGTGCGCGCAGCCCACGGCGACCCGGCGAACGCGGCCTGCAGATCGGCCAGCTCCTCGGCGTGGGCACGACCGGTCTCGCCGTCCACCGCGCCGGGTAGGTCATCGAGGTCGAACAGCCGCTCGGCGTGGAAATACCGCTGCACCCATTCGTGGAATGCGGTACCCAGCAATGCATGTGGGTCCGGCCGGGCCGGTAGCCGGCGGCGCAACCGCTGCCGGGCTGCGACGGGATCCTTCCCGATGTCGACCAGCGTGCTCACCGAGAGCTGGCCGGGCAACTCGACCGGGGTCTGCTCGGCGGCCCGTTCCCGCTCCGCGAGTAGCGCGTCCACATCGGCCGTCCAGTTCTCGGCGTCCATACCGGCATCGACGGTTCCCTCGGCCGCCTGCGCCACCAGTGCGGCGCCACGCTCGATATCGGCGCGCCGGTCACCGGCGGCCTCGACCGGCCACACCGCTTCGATGACGCTGCCGCGCAACGGGTTCAGCTCCCCCGCGGCCGGATCGGGTGCCCAGTGTTCGACGACGCCGCACGGCTGTCCCGCCGCCGCCGAGTCATCGATGATGGTCTTGAGTTCCACCAGGAACTCCGACGGGCCGCGTGGCTTGGCCTCGGTGGGACCCCAGTGATGCCCGGACAGCAGCAGGGTGTTCTCCGACCGGGTGAGCGCCACGTACAGCAACCGGCGCTCTTCGTCGCCGCGACGCTGGGCCAACATGTCCTTGTGCTCGGCGATCTTGTCCGACAACGTCTTCCGGTCGTTGACATCCGAGGTGTCCAGTACCGGCACCCCGTGCTCGTTCACGGGGGCATCGGGGCGAGCGGAGCGACGGGATATGGCTCTGTCACCGCGCAGTAGCGGGGGCAGGTCCCCGGCATCGGACAACCAGGTGCGGGCCATGGCGGTGGACGGGAACACTCGCCCACTCAGGTGCGGGACGGCGACCACCTGCCATTCCAGCCCCTTGGCGGCGTGCACGGTGAGGATCTGTACCCGGTCGGTCGACACCGTCACCTCCGCGGGAGCCAGCCCGTTCTCGACGACCGCCGCGGCATCCAGGTAGGCGAGCAGACCCGTCGGTGCACCGTCGGAGCGTGCGGCGAAGTCGGCCACCACGTCCCCGAATGCATCCAGGTGCTCGGTACCACCCCACCCCGCGGGCACCGGGCGGGCCGCGCGGACCTCCACGTCGACCCCGAGAACCCGGCGCACCTCGGCGATGAGATCCGGCAGCGGGTGGGTCAGATGTGCACGCAGACCGGTCAATTCACGGCCGAGCGCGACGATGCGGGTGAGACCTGCCTGCGAATACAGCTCGGGTGCGCCCGGATCGCAGATCGCGTCGGCCAGGCAGGCGGTGTCCGCATCGGGTGCGGCCTGCGCCACGATGCGCTCCATGGTGCTCAGCTGCGGCGCCGGCACATCCAGCTCGACGGCGCGCTGCCACAGCGCCGCGATATCGCGCGCCCCCAGCCGCCAGCGCGGGCCGGTCAGCACCCGCATCGCGGCGGCGCCACCGGTCGGGTCGACCACCAGCCGCAGCATCGCCACCACATCGGCGACCTCCGGGATGGCCAGCAGCCCGGCCAGGCCGACTACCTCGACGGGGATACCGCGCGCGGTCAGCGCCTCGGCCATCGGCGCGGCATCGGCGTTGCGGCGCACCAGGACCGCCGCGGTGGGTGGTGTCGGGGTGGCCTGATAGCGGGCCGCCACCTGATCGGCCACCCAGTCACGTTCGGCGACAACGTCGGTGAGCAGGGCCGCGCGGACGATGCCCGGTTCGGCATCGGGTCGGGGCAGCAGTTCCCGGACGCTCACCGAGCGCTGACGGGCCTGGACCGAGATCGCGTTCGCCAGCTGCAGGGCCTCCGGCGGGTTGCGCCAGCTGGTGCGCAGTTCCAGGGTGGGCGCCGGGGTGCCGTCCGAGAGCGGGAAGTCGGTGGCGAACCGCGGAAGGTTGGTCGCCGATGCACCCCGCCATCCGTAGATCGACTGGATCGGGTCGCCGACGGCGGTCAGCGCGAGATCGTCGTCGACGCCGCCACCGAACAACGAGGACAGCGCAATCCGCTGGGCGTGGCCGGTGTCCTGGTACTCGTCGAGCAGCACCACCCGGTAGCGCTGCCGTAGTTGCACACCGACCTGGGGGGCCGCGACAGCCAGCCGGGCCGCCGCGGACATCTGGGCGCCGAAGTCCATCACCTTGTCCGCCCGCATACGGCGGTGCAGTTCGTCGACGAGCGGCACCAGTTCGGTGCGTTCGGTCTGGGTGGCCAACAGCTTGAGCAGCCACTGACTCGGACCCCGGTCACGCTGGCTGCCGCCGGCGGGCAGGTGGTGGATCAGGCGTTCCAGCTCCGCATGGGTGTCGAGCAGCGCCGAGGTGTCGACAAGATGCTCGGACAGCGCACCGGCCAGCCGGAGCACCAGCGCGGTCACCGCGGCCGGGGACTTCTCGGTGTCGAGCACCCGAGGATGCTCACAGACCACCCGGAAGGCCAACTGCCACAACTCGGTTTCGCCGATCAACCGGGTGTCCGGCTCCACCGGCAGCAGCAGCCCGTGATCACGCAGGAGCGACCCGGCGAAGGCGTGGTAGGTGCTGATGGTGGGCGGATCGTCGGTGCGGATATCGCGGCCGATCCCGGTTCCGGCCAGGCGTGCCAGCCGCGTGCGGACCCGGCGCAGCAGCTGACCGGCGGCCTTACGGGTGAACGTCAGGCCGAGAACCTCGTTGGGCCGGGCGTATCCGTTGGCCACCAGCCACACGACGCGCGCGGCCATCGTCTCGGTCTTGCCGGCACCAGCCCCGGCGATGACCACCAGCGGACCGGGTGGCGCGGCGATCACCGCCGCTTGTTCGTCGGTCGGGGTGAACAGCCCCAGCGCCTCGGCCAGCTCGGTGGGACTGTAGTGCTGCTGCACGATCACGTTGCGCTCTCCGGGTTCTGGGCGGGGCAGATGGCGCGTACCGGGCAATGCCCGCAACCATCGTTGGCCCGCGCCACGAACTGGGGCCCCTGGGTGGCCGCGGCCGCGGCGACGACCGTCGCACGCCATTGCTGGGCCCCATCCTCGGTCAACGCGTCCTGGCTGCGTTCGGTGACCCCACTGGCGGTCGCCTTGCCCGGGTAGACCAGCAGCCCGCCGCCGGGCTCGTCGCCGTCGGGCAGCGCACCTTCGGCGACGGCCAACTGGTACATGGCCAGCTGGGCATGGTTCTGGGCGTCATCCTTGGTGACCGGGCTCTTGCCGGTCTTGACATCCACGATGACCAGTCGGTCGGCATTGTCACGCTCGAGGCGGTCGATGCGGCCGCGCACCCGCACCCCGGGTGCCACCATGCCGTCGACCCCGACCTCGGTGCCCACCTCGGTGAACTGGCCGCGGGTGGACTGGCGCCACTGGGCGAAGGCCGCGAGCATGGCGCCGTGCCGGGCCAGCTCGTTGTCGGCGTACCACTGGGATTCGAAAGGCATTCCAGCCCAGACGCTCTCCAGTTCGGCAAGCAACTGGCTCTCGCTCTTGGTGGAGTCCGAGACCAGTGCGTGCACCAGCGACCCGATCGCCGAGCGCACATCGCGACTGTCGGACCCGCCGTGGCGTTCCAACAGCCACCGCAGCGGGCAGTCCGCGAGCGTCTGCAGCGTGGACGGCGACAGGGTGCTCACGTGGTCATCCCCCGACCACAGCGGCTCCGCCGTCGAGGGTGCGGTCCGGTCCTGCCACTGCGCCGGGTCGGCGCCGGGCACACCGGCCGCGGCCAGACGTGCCAATTGAGTTGCTGCGCAGGACCTTGCGGCATCCTCGACCGCGCCGTCGGGTGCGCACACCACCGCACGCAAGCGACCGACCAGTGCCGGTGGCGTCAGCACCCGCGGTACCGGCAGGATCTCCCGCTCCGCGGGTTCGGCATCCGGATCCACCGATGTGGTCAGCGCTGCCAGCTCGGCGCAGAACGGTGACGGCAACATCGCGGCGTCCCCGGCGTCACTGTCGACGGCGGTCACCAGCAGACGGTCGCGGGCGCGGCCCATCGCCGCGATGAGCAGGCGACGTTCCTCGGCAAGCAGCGGTGCCCGGGTCGACAACCTGGCCGTCGGGCCGTCGTCGGATCCGACGACACCGTCCAGGATGTCGACCAGATGCTGGGTGCCGAGCACCCCTCCGCGCGGAACGGTGTTGGGCCACAGCCCTTCCTGCAGACCAGCCAGTACCACGAACGCCCAGTCGCGTTCCAGCGCGGCGTGCGGGCTGCAGATCGCCACCGTCTCCGCGCGATCGGGGCGCGCATCGGGGCTCGGCAGTTCCAGCGTCTCCACGTGGGCGACCAGACCGCTCAACGTCGCCCCGGTGGTGTTCGTGACGTACTGGTCGGCGATATCGAACAGCGCCGTCACCGCCGCCAGATCCCGTTCGGCGGCAGCGCTGCCGGAGCCGCCGCGGTCGGCCAGGGTGACCCAGCGCCGCTGCAGTCCGCTGCGATTCCAGGCCTGCCACAACGTGTGCCGAGGGTCCTCACCGGCACGGTGGCTCTTCTGCGCAGCCCGCAGAACCACCTGCACACGCTGCAGGCTGCGGGCCAGATCCGCGGTCAGCCCGGCCGGGACGCGCCGCACAGACTGCGCCAGCAGTTCGGAGAACTCCTTCTGATGGCCCGAGATCCGGCGCAATGCTCGCCGCAGCTGGCGCAGCGACACCGGATCCACCCGTCCGATGGGTCCGGTGACCAGATCCATCGCCGCGGCACCGGTCAGCCCGTCGGCCGTCGCCTCGGCCACGGTGAGCAGTGCGCGCACCGCGGGCTGCTGGGCCACACCGGCATCGGCGGCCGGCAGGTCGACCGGCACCCCGGAGGATGCCAGCGTGCGGCCCAGGGCGGCCCCGACCCGCGGAACCGACCGGACGATGACGGCCATCTGCGACCACGGCACACCGTCGATCAGGTGGGCCCGGCGCATCGCATCGGCGATGAGGGTGGACTCGGCGTGCGCCGAACCGGTGATCTGGACGGTGACCGAACCCGCCGCACCGGGCGTACCGGTGAACTCCCGCAGCCCCTCGGCAGCGGGCAGCCGGCGCGCGATCCCGGTGACCGCGGCGGCCACCGCGGCCGAGCAGCGGTGCGACTGGGTGAGGACGACGGCCGGCGTTTCGGTGCGCAGGAGCGCCGGATCGGCTCCGCGGTAACCGAATACGGCCTGATCGGGGTCCCCGGCAAGTACCGTCAGGTCGGCCCCGGCGGCAAGCACCCGCACCAGCAGCGCCGCCTGCGGATCCAACTGTTGGGCATCGTCGACGAGCAGTACGCGCACCCGGGCGCGTTCGGCGGCCAGCAGCGCGGGGTCCAGAGCCAACGCATCGAGCGCGGCGCCGACGAGTTCGGCAGCGCCCAGTGCCGGCACGGTGGCCTGCGGTGCGGCCATGCCGACCGAGGAGCGCAGCAGCATGACCTGCTCGTAGGTGGCGGCGAACCGCCCGGCCGCAACCCACTCGGGCCGCGCCGACAACCTGCCCAGCCGTTGCAGCGCGACCGGGTCCACCCCGCGCTCGGCGCACCGCGCCAACAGGTCGCGTAACTCGGTGGCGAACCCCGCGGTCCCCAACGCCGGGTGCAACGCCAGCGGCCAGCCCTCGGCACCGTCTTCGAGATCGCCGGCGAGCAGTTCGCGGATGATGCCGTGCTGTTCGGCACTGGTGATGAGCCGCGGCGGCGGGTCACCGTTGCGCTGGGCGGCCAGCCGCAGGACGGCGAAGGCGTAGGAGTGCACGGTCCGCACCAGCGGCTCCCGCACCACACCCTGCGCGCCGGCGGTCAGCAGCGCCGCGGTGACCGCGGCGCGGGCCTGCGTGCCGAGCCGGGCCGAACCCGTCAGCAGCAGAACACTTTCCGGGTCGGCACCGGCGGCGATATGGGCGACCGCGGTGCTGACCATCAGAGAGCTCTTACCCGTGCCCGCGCCGCCGAGCACCCGCACCGTGCCGCGCGCACCGGGCTCGGTGAGCACGCTCGGATCGAGATCGGTATGCGGTGCGGACATGTGGATCATCACACCAGGGGGGTCTGACATCTCCTGGCGCGGTGGCCGGCGAGCTGGGCAAACGGCCCGGCATCGGCCGGCGGGCGCGTCGACACCTACGATCGAGCGGTGACCAACGGCCTGCACACCTACCGCTACGGCCCGTCCCGCCCGGCCCAGATCCTGGGCGTGCACGGGCTGACCGGGCACGGCCGGCGCTGGGAGTCGCTGTCCGAGAAGCACCTGTCCGAGTTCTCGGTGCTGGCACCGGATCTGATCGGGCACGGCCGGTCCACCTGGGCCGCACCCTGGACGGTGGAAGCCAATGTCGAGGCCTTGGCGGCGCTGCTGGAGGCCGAGGGCGGCGACCCGGTGCTGGTGGTCGGACATTCGTTCGGCGGTGCGGTCGCGCTCAGCCTGGCGGCGGCCCGGCCCGATCTGGTGTCCGGGCTGGTGCTGCTGGATCCGGCGGTGGCCCTGGACGGGGCGTGGATGGCCGAGATCGCCGATGCGATGCTGTCCTCCCCCGACTATCCCGACCGCGATGAGGCGATAGCCGACAAACTGTCCGGGTCGTGGGGTGAGGTCGCCGGCCGCGATCCCGACGAACTCGAGCGTGAACTCGACGAGCACCTGATCGCCCTGCCGAACGGGCGGCTCGGCTGGCGGATCAGCGTGCCGGCGACGATGTCCTACTGGAGTGAGTTGACCCGCCCGATCGCCTTACCCCGCAGCGGAACACCCACGACGCTGGTGTTGGCGACCCGGACCTCCCCGCCGTACGCGACGGAGGCGTTGATCGGCACGCTGCGCGACGGTCTGGGCCACAGTTTCACGCTCGCCGAGGTGGATTGCGATCACATGGTCGCCCAGGCACTGCCCGCCGAGACGGCGGCGATCATCCGCGGTCACCTGGCCTGAGCGTGGCGGCGATCACCGAGGATCAGGTCGAGACGGTACGTGCACTGGTCGCCCGGATCCCGGCCGGGCGGGTCTGCACCTACGGCGATATCGCCGAGCAGGCCGGGCTGTCCAGCCCGCGGATCGTCGGCTGGATCATGCGCACCGATTCCTCGGATCTGCCGTGGCACCGCGTGATTCCGGCATCCGGGCGTCCGGCGCCGCACCTGGCGACCCGCCAGCTGGAGCGGTTACGCGCCGAGGGCGTGCTTGCCGCCGACGGCCGGGTGCCGCTGCGCGAGTACCGCCACGAGTTCTAGCGGCGCCGAAATAGAATTCCACGACGTCATCGCGGCGAAAAGCGTCGTGGAATTCTGTTTCGCGGAAATCTGGGGGTCAGAGGGCCAGGCGGACCAGGGCGGCGGTGCGCGCCAGACCCGCGAACGCCGACGACGTCGACCGCGGATGCAGCGCATGCACGGCCAGGCGGAACATCAGGGCGCGCAACAGCATCTGCGGCCATTCCGGCAGCGGGTTCCAGCGTTCGACCAGGCCGTCATCGGCGTCGCCCCAGGCGAGCGCGTCGACCACCACGACACCGGCCGCCCACGGCGCGGGCCGCCAGTACGGGGTGATATCGGTGATACCGGGTGCGGCCGTCCCGGCGAAAAGCACTGTGCCGTATAGGTCTCCGTGCACCAACTGACTGGGGCTGCGGGTCGGCTTGCGCAGCGTAGCCAGCTGGTTGATCAACTCGACCGACTTCTGCCCGTCCGGCGTACCGGGCGACACCCGGGCACCCGGCGGGAGCCCGTGCAGCGGCCGGTCCTCCCAGGCCGAACGGTCCGCCGCGATGAACACGTCGACATCCGACCAGGGCGCCACCGGCGGTTGCGTCAGGAAACGCGGGCGTTCCAGTTTCGCGGTCGCCTCATGCAGCCGGACCGCGGCGGAGACGACCTCGTCGTGTCGGGGTTCGGGGGTGCCCGCCACGTAGGTGTCCGCGCGCCAGCCGGCGACGACATAGCGGCCGTCGGTCGAGCGGACCGGACGGGCCAGCCGGATACCGTCGGCGAACAGCGTCTCGCGCACCTTGGCCGACCAGGCGGCGCGCGCGTGGTCGGCGACCATCGACAGCACCACCTCGCCGCAGCGCCAGCCGCCCTCCCAGCTGGGGCCCAGGGCCTCCG
>JBPPMV010000100.1:0-13850 GCA_051306235.1 Mycobacterium sp.
GCCGCACCCCGTCCCGCACCCCGGTGTGGTTCATGCGCCAGGCGGGACGTTCGCTGCCCGAGTACCGGGCCTTACGCGCCAACCACAAGATGCTGGAGGCGTGCTTCGACCCGGAGCTGGTCTGCGAGATCACCTTGCAGCCGGTGCGCAGGCACGGTGTCGACGCGGCCATCCTGTTCTCCGACATCGTGGTCCCGCTGCGGGCGGCCGGTGTCGGGCTGGACATCGTGCCCGACGTCGGCCCGGTCATCGAGCACCCGATTCGGACCAGCGCCGATGTCCGGACGCTCCCACCGCTGGAACGCGGTCAGGTCGCGCCCATCAGCGAAGCGATCGAGCTGCTGGTCGCGGCGCTCGGTGACGTGCCGCTGATCGGTTTCGCCGGGGCGCCGTTCACCTTGGCGTCCTATCTGGTGGAGGGCGGACCCAGCCGCAACCACGAGAAGACCAAGGCGATGATGTTCGGCGAGGCCGAGACCTGGCACGCCTTGATGACATCGCTGACCGATCTGACCATCGAATTCCTCGAAGCCCAGCTCGACGCCGGTGTCGACGCCATCCAGCTGTTCGATTCGTGGGCCGGGACGCTGTCGCTGGCCGATTACCGCACCCATGTGTTCCCGCACAGCTCACGGATTTTCGCGTCGCTGGCGGCCCGCGGCGTACCGATGACCCATTTCGGGGTCGGCACCGCCGAACTGCTGGGCGCGATGGGCGAAGCGGGCGCGAGCGTGGTGGGTGTCGACTGGCGGACGTCGCTGACGGCTGCGGCCGGTCGGGTGGCCCCCGGCACCGCGCTGCAGGGCAACCTGGATCCAGTGGTGCTACTGGCGGGCTGGCCGGTCGTGGAGCGCGCGGCGCGGGCAGTTGTCGAGGACGGCCGCGCGGCCGTCGCCGCCGGAGCCTCAGGCCATATCTTCAACCTCGGTCACGGTGTGCTGCCGCCCACCGACCCCGGGGTGGTGACCGAACTCGTCACGCTGGTCCACTCGTTGTGACAGCCACGTATTGCGTTGTCGGCGGCGGTATCTCAGGTCTCACCGCCGCCTACCGGCTGCGCGTGGCGGCCGGCCCGGACGCCTCCATCACGCTGTTCGACCCGGCCGATCGGCTCGGTGGCGTGCTGCGCACCGAGCAGGTCGGCGGAATGTCGATGGATGTCGGGGCGGAAGCCTTCATCACCCGCCGCCCGGAGGTGACGGCCCTGCTGGCCGAACTCGGACTGGCCGGCCGCCAGGTCGCCAGCGCGGGAGCGCGGCCGCTGATCTACAGCCAGGGCCGACTGCACCCGCTGCCGGCGGGCACCTTGCAGGGCATTCCGGCGAGTGCCGAATCGGTGGCCGGACTGGTCGATGCCGCCACGGTGGCCCGGATCGCCGACGAACGCGGCCGCCCCTTCAGTTGGCGCCCGGGTGCGGATGTGGCGGTCGCCGATCTGGTGGGCGACCGGTTCGGTGCGCAGGTCGTGACGCGCTCGGTGGAGCCGCTGCTGACCGGGGTGTACGCCGGTTCGGCCGCCACCATCGGGGTGCGTTCGGCATTGCCTGCGCTGGCCGCCGCACTGGACCGCGGTGCCCGCAGCCTCACCGAGGCGGTGCGCAACGCGCTGCCGGCGCCGCAGCCGGGTCCGGTGTTCGGGGCGCTCGACGGCGGCTACACGGTGCTGGTCGAGGAACTGGCGCGCCGCGCCGACCTGCGTTGGGCGCATATCGGCGTCGACACCGTGGTGCGTTCGGCACGGGGCTGGGAACTGGTCGACGACGAGGGCGGTCGCTGGTCGGCCGACGCGGTGGTGCTGGCCGTGCCCGCCCCCCGGCTGGTCCGCCTCGTCGAGCACATCGCCCCGCGCAGCGCGGTGGCCGCCCGGCGTATCGGGGTGGCCTCGACCGCACTGGTCGCGCTCGCCCTACCGGGCGGCACCCCACTGCCGGATCAGTCCGGTGTCCTGGTCGCGACCGGAGAGTCGTTGCACACCAAGGCAATCACCCTGACATCGCGCAAGTGGGGCCGTCGCGGCAACGTGGAGCTGGTGCGGTTGTCCTATGGCCGGTTCGGGGACAACCTGGCGCGCAGCGTCGGCGATGACGAGTTGTTGAACTGGTCGCTGGAAGATCTGCAGAACGTGTTCGGCGTCGCGGCGGACCCGGTCGACTACCGGGTGCAGCGCTGGATCGACGCGATGCCGCAGTACGGGCCGGGGCACGCCGATCTGATCGCCGAGTTGCGGGCCGGTCTGCCCCCCACACTGGCGGTCGCAGGCGGCTACCTGGACGGAATCGGGGTGCCTGCCTGTGTGGGCTCGGCCACCAGGGCGGCCGCGAAACTGGTGACCTCGCGCGTGGCACGATAGGCCTATGGCCAAGCTCGATTACGACAAGCTCAACTCGATGACCAGGTACATGATGATCTCGGTCTTCGCCGTCCAACCCGAGGCGCTCGATGAAGACCGGGCCGCCGTGATCGATGAGACCGCGACCTTCCTCAAGCAGCAGGAGGACAACGGCGTCGTCGTCCGCGGTCTGTATGACGTGACCGGGTTCCGGGCCGATGCCGATTACATGATCTGGACCCACGCCGAGCGCGTCGAGGACCTGCAGGCCACCTACTCGGCGTTCCGGCGCACCACCCTGGGGCTGGCCAGCGACCCGGTGTGGAGTGTGGTGGCACTACACCGCCCGGCCGAGTTCAACAAGAGCCACGTTCCGGCCTTCGTCGCCGGTGAGGACCCGGGCGACTACATCTGCGTCTACCCGTTCGTCCGGTCGCTGGACTGGTATCTGCTGCCCGACGATGAGCGCCGCAAGATGCTCGTCGATCACGGTATGGCGGGCCGCGAGTACCCCGATGTGCGGGCCAACACCGTTCCCGCCTTCGCCCTCGGCGATTACGAGTGGATCCTGGCCTTCGAGGGTCCGGATCTCGGCCGCATCGTCGAACTGATGTGGAAGCTGCGCTACACCGAGGCGCGCCGCCATGTGCGCGAGGAGACCCCGTTCTTCACCGGACCGCGGGTCGCGGTCGAGCATTTGCTGACCAAGCTTCCGTAGACAACGCGTCAACGGGACACGCTGTCCCAGATTTTTGTTAGCGTTTCACGATGCCGACAGTCGGCCGGGTAGGGGCGGTGGCCACGGTCGCTACCCTCGCGTTCTGCGTGTGGCTGGTCGGCGGGTGGGGTTCTCCCGAAAACCGGATGGCTGTCGAGGATCTCGGCTTCGTGGTCCTCGCCCTGTTCGTCACGATATGCTGCGGTCGCGCCGCCTGGCGGTCCCGTGGCCGTCGGCGTGCGGTGTGGATCTGCGTGACGATCGGTATGGCCGGCTACACGGCGGGTTCGGTCATCTGGGCGTACTACGAATGGTGGCTGGCTGAATCGCCGTTCCCGACCGCGGCCGATATCGGCTATCTGGTTCTGCCGGTCTTCGTCTGCATCGGTTTGCTGATCGTGCCGGTCGGCGCTTCGGGGTACACCCACACCCGGTTGGCGCTCGACGGTTTCATCGTCGCGGTCGCGTTCTTCCAGATCGGCTGGTGGACGATCCTGGATCTGCTGCCCGACGCCGATGACGGCACCAGCCGGTTCGCAGTCGGTATCGCGCTGGCATATCCAGTGCTGGATCTGGGCGTGCTCACTGTCGCGGTGCTGGTGCTGGGGCGGGTGCGGTTCGCCCAGCGGCGAGCGCTCTCGCTTCTGGTGAGTGGCATGGTGTTGATGGCCGTTGGCGACGGCATCTTCGTATATACCAACGCGCACAACAACTTCACCGCGGTGACCTATGGCAGCGTCGCCTGGGCGGTCGGTCTGCTGCTGATCGCCCTGGCGGCATTGACCCCGGAGCAGGCAGCGCGGGGACATGCCGACGGCAGCCGGGAGATATCGCCGATGGCGATGTGGCTGCCGTACATACCGTTGGTCCTCGCCATGGTCGTGGCGCTGGTGCGGCTCGCGACCGCACCCGGTCTGCGGCCGGCAATGATCGCCTCGGTCCTGTTGATTCTGATGGTGCTGCTGCGTCAGTTCATCGTGGTGGCCGAGAACCGCCGGTTGCTCGCAGCGGTGGCGGCCCAAGCCATGACCGATCCACTGACCGGGCTGGCCAACCGGGCGCTGTTCCAGGACAGGCTGGCCCACGCCGTGGCTCTGCATCAACGCGATGAGCACTCGGTGGCGGTGCTGTCGCTCGACCTCGACGATTTCAAGCTCGTCAACGATGGTCTGGGACATCCTGCGGGTGACCAGTTGCTGGTGCAGGTGGCCGAGCGCATCCTGAGCCGGGCCAGGTCCAGTGACACGGTCGCGCGCATCGGCGGTGACGAGTTCGTGGTGTTGATGGAGGGCGACGTGGACGATTCCCGGGAACTCTCGCAGTGCGTGCTGCGCGCCTTCGACGAACCGTTCACCATCGACGGCCATGAGTTGCTGCTTCGGCCCAGCGCCGGGCTGGCGGTGGCGTCGGCCGGTGAACCGGACGTCTCACCGGAGCGATTGCTGAAACAGGCTGATGTGGCGATGTATTCGGCGAAGCGGTCGCGCACCCGCGGTGTGCACACCTACAACCCCGTCGATATGCCCGATGTGGACGCACCGGGCAGCGCCGCGGCCGCCGACGCCGCGGCCTATGACAGCACGCTCGCCTACGAGTTGCTCGGGCAATTGCGCCACGCCATCGACAACCGCGCGCTCACGTTGGCCTACCAACCCAAGTTCAACCTGAGCGACGAGTCGATCGCCGGCGTGGAGGCGCTGGTGCGCTGGCCCCATCCCGAACGCGGATTGCTGGCGCCCGACCAGTTTCTGCAACTCGTGCGCGACCACGGGCTGATGCGGCCGATCACCGAACTCGTGCTCGCCGAGGCACTCGATCAGATCGCGGAGTGGCGGGACCTCGGCCTGCTGGTGCCCGTCGCGGTCAATGTGTTTGCACCCTCGCTGGGTGATCTGGAACTGCCGGAGAGCGTCGAGCGGGCGCTCAAGGAGCGTGGTCTGCCCGGCGAGGTCCTGACGGTTGAGATCACCGAGGATCTGCTGCTGGGCAACCACGAACGCGCCCGCGAGGTTATCGATCTGTTGCGGGCGCGCGGCGTGCGCGTCGCGATCGACGATTTCGGCAGCGGCTATTCGGCGCTGTCGTATCTGCGGGAACTGAACGTCGACGAACTCAAGCTGGATCGCGCGTTCGTCACCGCGGTGCTCGACGACCGCCGTGCGGCGGCCATTGTGCGCGCCGTCATCGACCTGGCCCACGAGATCGGGCTGACCACCGTCGCCGAGGGAGTCGAGGACATCGAAACCGCGACGCTGCTGCGCGATTACGGATGCCAGGTGGTGCAGGGCTATCTGTACAGCGCGCCGCTGTCACCGGCGGACATGCTCAGTCTGCTGAGGTCGCGTCGGCCGGCACCAGACGCAGCGATATCGAATTGATGCAGTACCGCTGATCGGTGGGCGTCGGATAGCCCTCGCCCTCGAAGACGTGGCCTAGGTGGCTGTGGCAGTTGGCGCACACCACCTCGATCCGGGTCATGCCCAGCGTGTCGTCACGTTTGAGGATCACCGCGTCCGAGTTGGCCGGATCGAAGAAAGAAGGCCAGCCACAATGGGATTCGAACTTCTCGCTGCTACGGAAGATCTCGGATCCACACGCCCGGCATTCGTAGACGCCGTCGGTCTTGGTGTCGGTGTACTCGCCGGTGAACGGCCGCTCGGTGCCGGCTCGGCGCAACACCGCGAACTCGGCGGGGTTGAGCTTCTTGCGCCACTCGTCGTCGGTCAGCTCGAGCTTGGGACCGGAGGGGGTTGTCATGATTTCACGCTAGCGCGTCTGAGCTCGTCCGTCATCCACGGCGGATCGATACCGGAGTCCAGTCGGCCTTCGGACTTGGCATCCAGGTAGCGGAAATACAGCACACAGAACACCACGATCAGCAGCAGCGACCAGCCGTAGGTGATTTTCATGTATTCCAGGAAGCGCCCGGTGGTGGGCCAATGGCCGAGCAGCCAGCGGTCCATCGTCATGAACCCGTACACCGCCAGCCAGGCCGGCCAGTTGTGCAGCACCGAATTGCGCAGCACCACCGTCATCAGGAACGGGAACAGCATCGTCGAGTAGTAGCCCTGGCCCAGCGAGAGCACCAGGAAGGATGCGGTCAGCAGCACGCCCGACGAGGTCAGCAGCCAGAACAGCGGATCACGCTCGCGGTAGTACTTGTACAGCAGGAAGAGGCTGCCGGCGGCCAGCAGCAGGAACCCGATGCGCAGCGCCAGGATCAGCCACATCGGCAGCCCGTAATAGATGCCGTTGCCCAGGATCGAGGAGTTGAAGTAGTCGCGGGTTTCCAGGATGTACGGGACGGTCCGGTGGATGAAGCTCATCGGGTCCGACACCAGCGGCCAGGCGGCTGCGTTGAAGACCAGTGGCACACCGATGGCGGTGATCAAGGTGGAGAACTGGCGGTTGAGCACGGGAAGTAACAGCAGCGGTGCCAGTGACGGTTTGACGACCAGCGTCAGCCCGATTGCCGCGCCCGCCAGCAGTTCGGCACGGCGTCCCCCCTTGAGCAGGAAGTGGAAGAACAGCACCCCGCCCAGCAGCACGCAGCCGTTGATATTGGTGAACACCAAAGTATTGGTGACGGATTCGGTGCAGAACATCGCGAGCAGCAGAGCCGGCGCTGCCACCGAGGACAGCGTGTAGTTGAACATCCGCAGCAGCAGGTACGCCGCGATGAGGAAGGCGAGGACGTTGAAGGTGATGTACCAGTAGCGCGCGGCGTCGACGGGCAGATAGCCGAACGGGGCCAGCAGCAGCGTGCCGCCCGGCGGGTACAGGTAGTGCGGGTCCACCTGCTGGAAGTTCTCGTTGTAGATATCCCAGCCCATTTTGAAATTGACCACCGCGCGGTAGACCGGGCCGAAATCGTCGGTGATGTAACCGTTGGTGCCCAGCACGTAGCTGCGGTGGATCACCGAGAGGATGGCGACGGGCCACAGGATCGACCGCAGAATCGTCGCGGTGCTGGGCGGTGTGGTGCTGGGGCGAAAGGCGTTCAGCACACCGGAGGGCAGGAACGACACCAGCGCACCGTACACCGCAGCTCGTCGGGGCCGGTTCAGGCGGGGCAGAACGTGTCGGTCTCGGGCAGTTTGCCCGTCTCCAGGTAGCCGATCACCGGCGGCAGGGCGCACGGGGTGTAGATCGACGCGCCGTGTCCGATGCCCTGCCAGATCACGCGCTTGCTGTTGGAACCGGCGTTGATGACGGTCGCGGCGACCGCGGCCACCCCCTCGTTGCCGACGATCGGGTCGTTCTGCACACCCAGCAGCAGCACCGGGATCTTCAGGTCCTTGGGATCCTGCGGGGCGGTGCCGCTGGGCCAGGCCAGGCAGTTGACCATCCGCAGCGCGCCGACGGTGCCGAACTGCGGGTACGCCCGGTCCCAGGCGACGACGAGTTCGCGCACCCGGTCGGGGGTGGCCCGGTTGAGGGCGTCGCTGCAGCCGTTGACGAACTGACCGTCGGTCTGGCGGATGGTCTCGGCCTGGGTGATCAGGTTGGTCATCGCATTGGTGTCACCGCTGCGCGCGGAGGCGATGGCGCCGGCCAGTGCGTTGGTGGCGCTGACCCGGTCGCCGCGCGGGAACGCGAGTGCGGTGGTGATGGCATCGGCGACGGCAGCTTCGGAGGCTCCGTTGGGTCCGTCGCCGTTGCGGGCGGCGGTCAGCAGCGCGTCGACGGCAGCCGTGGGGTCCGCGCCCAGCGGGCAGTTGGTGGCCGCGCACTGGGCGGCGAACGCGTCGAGTGCGGCCTGCTGTCCCTTGACCTTCTGGTCGGCGGCGGCCTCGGCGCCGATGGCCAGCGGCAGTGGTGAATCCAGCACCAGACGCGCCACCTTGTCCGGGTGGGATCCGGCGTAGGCGAGCGCCACCTGCGCGCCGTTGCCGATGCCCATCAGCGCGATCGTCGGGACGTCCCAGGTGCTGCGCAGGCGTTCGATGTCCTCGGCGGCGTGTGCGTTGTCATAGGCCGAGTCGCCGGGGGCAATGGTGTCGGTGCATGTGGTGGTGGCGGTCTGGACGACGGCGCTCAGCTTGGCCACCGGGTCGTCGCCGGGTTCGAACTGGGTCTGGTCGATCATCTCCTGCCGGTCGAACAGGTCACGGCAGTCGATGGGATCGGACAACCCGATACCGCGCCGGTCGACGGCGACGATGGGGTTCTTCTCGAGCACGTCGGCGCCCGACCGCGACAGCCACACCGGCAACTGGACCGATGACGGCAGGTCGGTGCCGGTGGTCATCACGATCGGCCCGGCGTCGGCCGGGGTGTCCACCGAGGTGGCGCGGACCACGCCGATGTTGATGGAGCCGTTGGCGCCCTTGATCGAGTCGAGGTCGGCGTCGTAGGTGGCGCAGTCCAGCGTGATCCCGGGCAGCGCGGGCACGGCGGCGTCACTGAAGATCCGCGATGTGCAGTCCTGCCAGGACAGGTCGTTCTTGGGGGCCTCCAGCGCGGGTGGGCCGCCTGCCTCGCTGGTGGGCGGCGGCGCACCCTGCGGTCCGGCGCCGTCATCGGTGACGTAGCGCGGGTTCGCGGCCAGCAGTGGGGCACACGAGGTCAGCAGTACTGCGGCCGACGACAGGGCGATCGTCGACAGAATCCCCACACGCATGCCGACCACAGTAGCGATCAACCGCGCGGATCCTCGCGGCTGTAGCGCGTGTACAGGTAGCCCTCGGTATCGGTGAGGACGTGTCGGCGCCGCAGTCGGGTGATCAGCTCAGCGTGTCCTGCTGCGATGCGTGTCGACCCACCGCCGACCACGGTCGGGGCGATCGTCAGGCACAACTCGTCGAGCAGACCGTCCTCGATGAACGCGCCGAGCAGACTGGGGCCGCCTTCGGCGAGCACCCGGTTCAGGCCCAGCCCGGCCAGGATGCGCAGCGCGCTGCCGAGGTCGACGCCGCCGGGGTCGGCACCCGAACAGTCGTACACCTCGGCCAGGCCGGCGAACCGGGCGCGCGCGTCGGCGACCGCGTCATGCGCGGTCAGCAGCAGCGGCGGCACCTCGGTCTGGGTGAACACCGGCAGGTCGTGGTCGAGGACCGCGGATCGGGTGACGATCGCGATGGGCGGTACTTCGAGTTGCCCTCGGGCGCATCGCCGCTGCCGCTGAGACACCCCCAGCTGCGCTCCCGAGTAGTTCTCCACGCGCACCGTGCCGGCGCCCACCACCACCACATCGGCGAGCTCGCGCATCAGCCGGAACACGGCCCGGTCGCCGTCGCCACCGAGGGCGCCGGACCGTCCGTCGGTGGTGGCCGCCCCGTCCAGGCTGCTGATGAAATTGGCCCGTACCCAGCATGAGCTCAGGTTTTCCGGATAGGCGTAGTGCCCGGCGAGCTCGCCGTCCCCGGCGGTGGCTACGGGTCCGAGTGTTGTGAGTTCCGTCCCAGCGGCGCTATCCGACATGGGCAACATTGCAGCACGTCGATAGGGTGCCTGACATGCAAAGCGCGGGCAGTGTGGCCGGTCTGGTCGATCGGCGGCCGAGTGTCACTCCCGAGCGGCTGGTCGCGCAGCTGGTGCCACCGCCGACATTCGCCGACGTCAGCTTCGACACCTACCGCCCCGATCCGGCCGAGCCGTCGCAGGCCGCGGCCGTCGGGCATTGCCGTAACTTCTGCGAGCTGGCCCGGGAGCGTCGGGCCGGTAAGAAGAAGTTATTCGGCAAGCGTGAGGTGCTGCCCGGCGTCGGGGTGTACCTCGACGGCGGCTTCGGTGTCGGTAAGACCCACCTGCTGGCCTCGACGTATTACACGTTGTCCGGCGGCGATGCCCCCGCGGCGTTCGCCACGTTCGGTGAGCTGACGCAGCTGGCCGGGGTATTCGGGTTCACCGAGTGCATCGACCTGCTGGCCGCCTACGCGGTGGTCTGCATCGACGAGTTCGAGCTCGACGATCCGGGTAACACGACGCTGATCTCGAGGCTGCTCTCGGCGCTGGTGGAACGGGGCGTGTCGATCGCCGCGACATCGAACACTCTGCCCGAGCAACTCGGCGAGGGCCGCTTCGCCGCGCAGGACTTCCTGCGTGAGATCAACACCCTCTCCGCGATCTTCACCACCATCCGCATCGAGGGCCCCGACTACCGGCACCGTGGCCTGCCGCCGGCCCCCGATCCGTTGACCGATGACGAGGTACGTACCGCGGCATCGACGAAACCCGGTGCGACACTGGATGATTTCGATGCGCTGTGTGCGCACCTGGCGACCATGCATCCGTCGCGTTATCACGCGCTGATCGACGATGTCACCGAGGTGTTCATCACCGGTGTGCACGAGATCAACGATCAGAGTGTGGCGTTACGCCTGGTGGCGCTGACCGACCGGCTGTACGACGCCGGTATCCCGATTCTGGCCTCGGGCACCAGGCTGGACACCATCTTCAGCGAGGAGATGGTCGCAGGCGGCTTCCGCAAGAAGTATCTGCGGGCCACCTCGCGCATGCTGGCGTTGACCGCCGCGGCGCAGGCACAGCAGGGCTGAATGGCCGGGCCGGCGGTCCTGCTGCTTCCCGGGGCCGGTGCGCGCTGCGACGGGTTCTTTCCCGGGCTGGTCGAATCCCTTGAGGCAGAACCCGGTTCCCGCGTCATCGTCCATGACGTCCCGGAAACACTGGCCGGGGTGTCGGCACATCTGCATGATCTCGTCGCGCGGCTGGGCACCGGACCGGTCGTCGTCGTGGGCCAGAGCATGGGTGGCGCGATGGCGCTCCTGTTCGCCTGCGATCACCCCGAAGACGTCGCGGGCCTGGTCCTGCTGGATGTCACACCCATCAACGATGCGGTGGTGTGCGCGCGGGTGGAGCGGGCGTTTCGCGCGGTGGCCTTGGTAGCGCGAGTTCCGTTCATACACCGCATGTTCAAGGCGCGGATGGTGAAGTCGGCGGCCCGGGAGGCGGTCACGCTGGGAATGCGGCCGGATTGTGCGGCCGCCCATGTCCGCACCGCCGCCGACGCCGATCTGGTCCAGCTTGCTCGGGCGGTGACCGGGTTGTCGGAACTGTCGGCGCGGTTCGACGAGACCGGACTGCCGCGGGTGCCTGCCGCCGTCATCACCGCGGACCGCAAGCCCGCCGGTGCGACACACGGTTCCCATCGGCGTATTGCCGAGGTCCTCGGCGAGCCACTGCTGTGCTGGCCCGGTTCCACGCACTCGGTGCACCTCACGCACCCCGATGAGGTGCTCGATGCCGTGCGTGATGTCCTCGGGCGTGCTCAGCCCGGGCGCACCATCACGTAATCGCTCTCGACGCTGTCACCGAGCCGGAAGGTCTTGGTGCCGCTGACCTGAAAACCGAACTTGGCGTAGAAGCGTTGTGCGCGTTGGTTCTCCTGGTTCACGCCCAGCCACATGGCGGCCGCGCCCAATTGAGCGCTGCGTTGCAGCGATTCGGTCATCAGGGCCGCCGACACCCCGGCGCCGTGCACATCGGGCAGGGTGTACATCTTGGACAGCTCGACAGCCGGGCGCAGCGGTACCGCCTGCTGCACGTCGGCATCGGCCGGTACGCCACGAATCAGCATGACGTAGCCGAGGATTCGGGTGTCACGAGCGATCAGCACCACCCGGTCGGGGTCCGCCAGATAGCCGGCGAACGCGTCGGCGGACAGGTTCGCGGTGATGAAGGCCGTGACGTTCTCTTCGGTGACCCCCGGTGGGCAGGCCAGCGGGAACGTCGCGGCGGCTACGGCTGCGAGTTCGGCCAGATCAGACGATCCGGGTTCCTCGACGCGGATGGCGGTCAGGGGAGTGGGTTGCCGGGCTGCCAGATGTTCCACTGCGCCAGGTGGGTGCCGGTCTGCGGGTTGATCATCACCACGTTGGTGACCAGTGCCCGGTAGACATCCCAGTAGACGCCGCCGCTGACGGTGGCTCCCGGGGGCGCGTTCAGCAGCGTCTTCTCCAGGGCGTCCGGAGCGTCGGTGTGCTTGGAGGCGTAGGCGTCTGCGTACGGGGTGACACCGCTGAACGTGGTGGCGATCGCCAGCTTGTACGGGTTGGGTGCGGAGATGACGTGCACGGTGACGTTGGCCCGCCACGGACCGCCCTGGGCGCGCCAGCGCGGGGAACCGTTCCAGCCCCATCCGGGCGGCACCGGGGACGGCGCCACGTCGTGCACGGTGACGTCCGCGACGAAGTCCTCGAACTGGACCCGCAGCGTCTCACCCAGGTTGCCGATCGGGGTCATCGCTGCCGCGGCGGGCGGCGCGATGCCGACTGTCACCGCGGCGGTCAGGCTCACCACTGATACCGCGAACCAGGAGCGGATCTTTGCCAATCGCATGCTTGGCATGATGGCACATGCCCGGCTGCGACTCGGAGGTTCGGCGGTTTAGCCGATCCAGGGTCCCTGGCCGCCGATGGAATCGATGCGGATACGGGTCAGGTAGCCGTCCGGCGCGTCCTTGGGTGGGAAGTGCTCATCGGAGCCGAGCATCGCGATGGCCAGTTCCTTCAGCAGTTGCGGTGCGCCGCCCTCGACGATGCGGGCGGTGCCGTTGACCGACAGGTACTGCCGCTGCTGACCGGGTTGGCTGGGCGCCAGGATGGTCGCGGTGACCCGCGGGTCGCGCCGGACATTGCGCACCTTCTGGTATTTGTCCGACAGATGCGCGGAGACCAGTTCGTCGCCGTCTGGGGTGGACTGGACCGCGACCCAGACCAGGGACACCTGCGGGCTGCCGTCGGCGTTGAGGGTGACCAGGGTGGCGTCGGCCCCTGTGCCGATGAGCTCGCGGGCTGCTGCGTTCAGTTCCATGTCGCTCACTACAGCGTGGGGTCCGTTTTCATTCCCGTGATGGAGGCGAGCAGGTCGATCAGCGCGGCGGTTGTGCGGTCCTTGTCCACGCCGAGCCGGTGCAGTGGCCCGTCACCGTCCTCGGATTCCAGCAGCGCCAGCAGGATGTGTTCGGTGCCGATGTAGTTGTGGCCCAGACGAAGTGCCTCGCGGAAGGTCAGTTCCAGCACTTTTTTGGCCGGTCCGTTGAAGGGCACCAGATCCAGTGTCCGGCCCGTCGGCGGCGGCAGGGTGAGCGCGGCGCGGATCTGGTCGGGCTCGACGCCCTGGGCCTTGAGGATGGCGATGGCCAGGGATTCGGTATCGCCCAGCAGGCCCAGGATCAGATGTTCGGGCCCGATCTCGATGTTTTCCGCATCGCGGGCGGCGCTCTGGGCGGAGACGACGGCGGTGCGGGCCCGCGGGGTGAACCGAGCGAATCCCTCGTTGGGGTCGATACCGGCGGCATCGGCCTTGGGGACGAAGCGCTTCTGGGCGGCCTGTTTGGTGACGCCCATGCTGGTGCCTATATCGGTCCAGGAGGCGCCGGAGCGGCGGGCCTGATCGACGAAGTGGCCGATCAGATGGTCGGCCACCTCGCCCAGGTGTTCGGCGGCCAGCACCGCATCGGTGAGTTGTTCCAGGGCATCGCTGTGGACGGACTTGATGGCATGGATCAGGGTGTCGAGGCTGACGGAATCGGTCATGCGTCAACCTTAAGTTGACTTGGCTGGATCGTCAACCCGAGGTTGACGTCAAGGTCGCGGGTAGCCGCGCCGCACCGTGCGATCGAGGACGCCGAGGGTGGCGCGCAGCGCGCTCTCCGGCACCACAGGGAAGATGCCGGCCTCGCGCCACTTGTCGGTGATGTTCGACCAGTCGTAGAACGATGTCACCACGGTCCCGTCGTCGGTGGGCTCCAGGCGGTAGCCGTAGACGTGCCCGATCTGCGGTTTGATCTGGCCGAGGATGGTCCAGGCGATCAGCCGGTCCTGCTCGAACTCGGTGATG
>JBPPMV010000101.1:0-8016 GCA_051306235.1 Mycobacterium sp.
GCGTTGTTGCCTTGTCCGGCAGCCTCACTCACCTGACGGTTGGATACGGCGAAGACACCGTGTTCGGCGTAGAGCCGTTCGGCGGCGGTCAGGATGGCCTCGCGGGTGGTACTCGCCCGGTCGGTCCGCAGGGGTCTGGCTGCGGTCACCGTTACAGTCAACGCCTCTCCTGTAATTAAGTCAAGCAATTGATTTAAACTCCGGCCCCGCGGCGAAACAGAATTCCACGTCGTTATCAGCGGTCGATCGCCACGTGGAATTCTGTTTCGCGATCACTCCTTGCGGACGATGACCTTCCCCGCGACCGTGCCACCGTCGATGGGCAGCACCGTCCCGGTGACGTACCGCGACTTGTCGGTGGCGAAGTACAGCGCCGCCTCGGCCACATCGTCGACAGTGCCTTCCCGCTTGAGCGGGCGGTCATTGCGCATCTGGGTGCGGATCTTGGCCTCGAACTCCGCCAGCCGCTCCCGGTCCTCGCCGGCCGCGCTCTTGCGTACGATCGCGGTTCGAATATTGCCGGGTGCGATGGCATTGACGCGAATCTCGTGGTGCGCCAACTCGATCGCCGCCGATTTGGTGAACTGGATGACCGCGGCCTTCGATGCCCGGTAGGTCTGCACACCCCCTCCGGCCTGGATACCGCCGATCGAGGTCAGGTTGATGATCGACCCACCGCCGTGTTCGGACATGTGCCGGGCGGCGTCGCGGGTGCCTGCCATCACGGCGCGCAGATTGACACGCATGACCGCGTCGAAATCGGCCAGGTCGTCGTCCAGGAAACGGCGGTGCATGGTGCCCGAGACGCCGGCGTTGTTCACCATGATGTGCAGCCCGCCGAACTCGCCCACCGCGGTGTCCACCAGCGCCGCCACCTGAGCCAGGTCGGTGACATCGCTGGTGACGAACCTTGCCGTCGAGCCCAACTCGCCGGCCAGCGCGGTACCGCCGTCGGCGTCCACATCACCGAACACGACGTGCGCACCCTCGGCGACGAACCGGCGCACCAGGCCCTCGCCGAGCCCGGAGGCCCCGCCGGTGATGACGGCGACTCTGCCATCGAGTTCGCTCATGAGACCTCTTCCAGAAAGTCCAGCAGCAACGCGTTGACGATGTCAGGCGCTTCGATATGGGGGCAGTGCCCGGCATCGGGAACGACCGCCGACCGGCCGCCACGAATCTGGCCGGCGATCTGGGCTGCCCATCCCGCTGGCAGCAGTTTGTCCGCGGCACCCTCGATGACCAGCACCGGCACCGCGATGCGGTCATAGGGTCGCACGCTGGACGGGGTCGGTGGTGACTCCAGGCCGGGTCGCCGGAAGCGGGCCGCCGCCAACGATTCCCACGCCCCGGGGGCGATGCTGGACTCGTACCGGCGCTGCACATAGGCATCGTCGCCCGCGTAGGCCGGATCGGCGAACAGGGCCACCACGATGGCGCGCATCGCTTCGAATGTGGCGTCGTAGTCGTACAGTGCGCCGACATGCTCGTTGCGCTGGATGTCCCCGCCTCCGCAGATGGTGACCAGCGACCGCACCGGCAGCACCGGTTTCGCCGAGGTGGTGTCGACGAGCAGGTTGATCGCGCCCATCGAGTTGCCCACGAAATGCGCTGCCGTCACACCGAGCACATCGCAGAAACGGCCGATGTGACGGATCCGCATACCGCGGCCGTCGGTGAAATCGACGACCTTGGCGGACTCCCCGAATCCGAGCATGTCCGGTGCCAGCACCCGGTAGCGCTGCGCGAGTGCGGCGATGGTGTTCTCCCAGGCGATCTCGGCGCAGCCACCGAACTCCCCACCGTGCAGCAGCACCACAGGATCGCCGGAACCGGCCTCCAGGTAGCTGGTCGTCAGACCGTCGACGCTGATGGTCTTGCGCTCGACACTCATTTGATCGCGATCGGACTGACGGGCGCCCCGACGGCGCCGACGACCTTCAGCGGCGGTGCGATCAGCTGGAACTCGTACACACCGTCGGCTGCGCAGTCGGCCGCCAGCGGGCCCAGATCCCAGTACTCGCCGAACATCAGACCCATATCCCGCAGGCACAGCATGTGCATCGGCAGGAAGGTGCCCTCGACACCGTTGGCCGGATCGGGATCCTCCACCATCAGGTTGTCGGCGGCCACCGCCGCAACGCCGTGGTCGTGCAGCCAGGACGCGCAGGTCCAGTCCAGGCCGGACCCGGCCTCCTGTCCGTCGCCGGTGGACAGAAACCGTGTCCACCAGCCGGTGTGCACCACCACGATGTCCCCGCTGCCGATCTGCACCCCCTGTTTAGCGGCGATATCGTCGAGTTCGGCGGGGGTGATGGGCCTGCCCGGTTCGCAGAACACGGCCTCGCCGCGGTGCGCGACGACGTCGAGCAGCACCCCGCGCGAGACGATGCCCTTACCGGCGACCTTCTCGATACCGAGATGCCTGGCCCCGAAGCTCGTCACCGAATCCGCGGGGAAACCGTTGTACAGCTTGTCCTCGTAATAGACGTGCGACAGCGCGTCCCACTGGGTGGCGGCCTGCAGCGACATGGTGATCATATCGTCGTTGAACCGGAAGATGTTGTCGACGAAAAACGAACTGAGTTCCTGTGCAACGGATTTGCGCGCCCATTCAGGGGCGTACTTGACGAGCGTCTCGGCGTCGCCGCCGTCGACGGTCATGACGTGGATCGGGTTGAACCGGAACTTGAACGCGCCCTGCGGGCCGTTGGAGCCGAAGTCGCCGCCCAGCGAGATGAGAGTGCCGCGGGTGACCAGGGCGGCCGCCTCGGCGACCTTGTTGTCGGTGATGAGGTTCAGGGTGCCGAGCTCGTCATCGCCACCCCACCGGCCCCAGTTGCGCACATCATCGGCGACCCGGCGGAAATCCTTCATGGTGGACACTAATGCGTTCCTTCCAGACTCGCGGCGACCCGGCTCGCGACGCTTCCGCCGTCCACCCAGATGACCTGTCCCGAAATGTAGCTTGCCGCTGGGCTGTTGAGGAAGGCCAGCACCGACGCCTGCTCCTCGGGTCCGCAGACATGGCCCAGCAGCGTCGGGAACGAGTCCAGATAGTCCTGCCCGTACGCACCGCGCAGCTGATCCAGGATCGGGGTCTCGGTGACACCGGGTCCGGTGCAGTTGATCCGGATGCCGCGCTCCCCCAACTCCAAGACGCGTTTCATGCCATAGAGAATGATCGCTTCCTTGGACAGCCGGTAGCCGCCATCGGCGAGGGCCTGCGGGTTCGCCTCACACCAGGAGATGCCCTCCGCCATCGAGGTGGTCGCGAGCAGGCCGGCTGTCTCGGCAGTGTTGGCGAGATAGTTGGCGGCCGCCAACGAGGACACGCTGGCGATCGCCGAGCCGGCCGGCATCTTCGGCAGCAGCGCCTCGGTGAGCTGGCGGGTGCCGAGGAAGTTGATGGTCACCACCAGCAACGGTTTGCCGATGCCCGATGACACCCCGGCGACGTTGAACAATGCGTCGACGGGACCCTCCACCGCGGCCGCCGCGGCATCGACCGACGCGGCGTCGGCGAAGTCCACCTCGATGAACCGCTCGGGCTCACGCTCGGGCCTGCGTAGATCCAGGCCGGTGACGTGCGCGCCGAGGTCGGCGAGCTGGGTGGCGAGCTGGGCGCCGATACCCGACGCGCATCCCGTCACCACCACCCGGCGTCCGTCATAACGCCAGCGGTCAACCACTATTTGGCGGCCTCGCGCTGATCCTTCTCCAGCTGCGCGGCCTTGACACGGCCTTCGTTGATCTCGGCCATGGCCTCGGGGATCTCACCGGCGGTGAACTTGCCGCCGCGGCCGGTGGGCAGACCACCGAAGGAGTAGGTCTCGTCGAACATCGGCGCGTTCGACGGCTGGCGACGGGCCTCCACCTTCTCGATCACCGGCGCCAGTCGCTTGGCCTTGTCCGCCACTGCCTTTGCGTCCCGTTCGATGAACTCGGGCAGGATGTCCTCGCCCATGATCTCGATGGACTCCATGGTGCCCTCGTGGCTGCGCGGGTTGAGCAGCAGGATGATCTCGTCGACACCGCTGGCCTCGTAACCGCGCAGAAATTCGCGCACGGTGTCCGGCGAGCCGATCGCGCCACGGCCCGGGCCGTAGGCCAGTGTCGGATCCTCCTTGACCGCCTCCTGGTAGAGGTCCCAGACGCCGGTGCGTCCGGGGGTGTGCATACCGGTCAGGTAGTAGTGCATGATGCCGAACGAGAAGAAGCCGCCGCCGGTGCCGAGCCGCTTGAGGGCCTCTTCTTCGGTCTTGGCCACCATCATCGACAGGTCCCCGCCGATGGCCAGGATGTTGGGGTTGATGGCCGGTGTCACCGGCGCCCCCTCCTCCTCGAACGTCTTGTAGTAGCCGTCGACCCGATCCTTGAGCGCCTCGGGCCCGGTGTAGGCGAAACTCAGTGCGCCGATGGCCTTCTGGGCCGCCATCTGTACCGAGGACGGGCGGGTGCAGGCCACCCACACCGGCGGGTGCGGTGACTGCAGCGGCTTGGGAATGACGTTGCGGGCCGGCATCTCGACATGCTCGCCCTTGAAACCGCTGAACGGGGCCTCGGTCATACAGCGAATCGAGACCTCCAGGGCCTCTTCCCACATGGTGCGCTTGTCGGCCGGGTCGATGTCGAAGCCGCCGAGTTCGGCGACCGAGGAACCCTCACCGGTGCCGAACTCCACGCGGCCGTTGGACAGGTGGTCCAGCGTGGCCACCCGCTCGGCGATGCGCGCGGGATGGTTGATCGGCGGCGGCAGATGCATCACGCCGAAGCCCAGACGAATATCCTTGGTGCGCTGGCTCGCCGCGGCCAGGAACATCTCCGGCGCGGTCGAGTGGCAGTACTCCTCCAGGAAGTGGTGCTCGGTGAGCCAGACCGTGGAGAACCCCGCCTTGTCGGCCGCCTCGACCTCGTCCAACCCGTGCTGGAACAGCTGATGTTCATCGTCCTCGGACCACGGCCGCGGCAGCGGGAATTCGTAGAACAGCGAGATCTTCATGCGGTTACCTCTCTATTGGAGTTCTCAGATATGTGTTGTGCCGCAACGTAGCCGAACGTCATGGCGGGTCCGATGGTGGCGCCGGCGCCGGCGTAACTGCGGCCCATCACCGCGGCCGAGGTGTTGCCGGTCGCATAGAGGCCCGCGATGACGCTGCCATCCTCGCGCAGTACCCTGGCGTGCTCGTCGGTCAGCAGCCCGCCGGAGGTGCCCAGATCGCCGAGGATGATCTGGAACGCCAGGTAGGGCGCTTTACCCAGCGGCGCGAGGTTGGGGTTGGGCAGGGTCGGGTCGCCGTAGTAGTTGTCATACGCGCTGTCACCGCGATTGAAGTCGTCATCGTGGCCGGCCGCGGCGAGATCGTTGAACCGCTCTGCGGTGCTGCGTAACTCGGCGGGCGGAACGCCGATCTTGGTGGCAAGCTCCTCGTAGCTGTCCGCGGCCACCACGATGCCCGAGTCCAGCCAGGCCTGCGGGATCTTGCGTCCGGTGGGCACCGGGGCGAAGGGCACCTTCGGGATGGGCAGGTGGCCGCCGACCACGTAGCGGTGGAACGACGCGATATCGGTGACGAGCCAGCACGGAACGTGCTCGATGCCACTGCGCTGGCCCTCGATCATGGCGTGCGCGAAGTCCATGTACGGAGCGGCCTCGTTGATGAATCGCTTGCCTGCGCCGTTCACCACGAACTGGGCAGGCATCATCCGCTCGTTGAGCATGAACTGCAGCCGGCCGTCCGGCCAGCACATCGCCGGGAACCACCATGCCTCGTCGAGCAGTTCGGTGGCCGCGCCAACCTTCTCACCGGCGCGGATACCATCCCCGGTGGCGGCCGGATTGCCGAAGCTCCAGTCCTTCTCCAGCAGCGGCAGGTACTGGCGGCGCCACTCCATATCGTGGTCGAAACCACCGGTGGCCAGCACCACACCGCCGCGGGCAGCGATCCGCACCGGCTTACCGTCGCGCTCCACCACGGCGCCCATGACCCGTCCGTCCACATCGGTGAGCAGTTCGGTCATCGGGCTCGAGAGCCACAGCGGAATGTCGTGCTCCTGCAGGGCCAACCGCATCCGGGCCATCAGCGACTGCCCGATGGCGGCCATCCGATCCCCGAAGACCCGGGCCCGGAACATCCGCCAGATCAGCTTGACCAGCACCGCCTTGCCCCGCCAGTTCTGCCGCACCTGATAGAACAGCCGGAGATCCTTGGGCGCGAACCAGATTCCCTTCGGTGCCAAGGCCAGCGGGGCGAGCAGGTTCTGCTCTTCGGCGCCGAGCTTGCGCAGGTCCATCTCGGGGACGTTGATGGTGCTGCCCCGTTCGGATCCGCCCGGCAGTTCCGGGTAGTAGTCCGCATAGCCCGGTTTCCAGACGAATTCGAACCAGGCGCTGGAGCTCTCCAGGAACTCCATCATCTCCGGGGCGGCATCGACGTAGGTACGCAGCCGCGCGTCGCTGACCAGCCCGCCAGTGATGGTCTTGAGATAGCCGAACACCTCATCGGCGTCGGGGGTGTACCCGGCACGTCGCTGCGACGGTGCGCCCGGTACCCAGATGCCACCGCCGGACAGGGCGGTCGAGCCACCGAACTTGGCCGCCTTCTCCACGATCAACGTCTTCAGCCCGGCCGCGTCGGCCTTGAGCGCGGCGGTCATCCCGCCACCGCCGGACCCGATGACCAGGACGTCGACGGTGTGGTCGTATTCGGTCGTTGCTGGGCCACTCACGCGGGTACCGCCGTCCGGATCGCGTAGCCCGCGATCAATTCTGGAGCGGCGCGGTAGTAGCGCTGCTCGGTCCGATAGCTGCCCTGGGCTGCCAGCGCCGCGAAAGCAGCCACCCAGGTTCGTACTTCGTGTGCGGAGTTGCCCGCCTCGGCCGCGATCCAGTCATTGCGCCAGCCGTCGACCTCGGCCACCCTGTTGCCGTCCAGCAGGTCCAGGAACGCGTGGTCCCATGCCGGGTTCAGCGGCTGCAGTGGGCTGTCCCCATGGGCGAAATCGTGGGCGGCGGCGATCACCGCGTTCTGCCGGGCGGCGCGGCCCTCGGCGGACATGGGCGCGCCACCGACGATGCGATCAAGGGCCGCAGGTGGTGCGGTCGCCAGTGTCGGCACCGGCGGATCGTGGGACAGCCCGCCCGATCCGACGAGCAGCACACGCTTGTCCAGGGTGGCCAGGTGCTCACCGATCGCGGTGCCCAGCGCTCGGACGCGCTTGAGCGGCCCCAGCGGGGTGGCCACCGAGTTGATGAAGACCGGCACGATGGGTGGCGTGTTCAGGCCAGATTGTCCTGCGCCGAAAAGGATTTCGAGGGGTTGCACGGTGCCGTGATCGACGTCCATCGCCGCGGACAGGGAGACATCGACCCCGGCGTCCCAGACGGCCTCGGCGAGCCCCGTGGCGGTATCGGCGGCGACGTCGAGCGGTCCCGCTGCGGTGCCGTAGTCGCCGACGCCGGTTGCGGCGGTGCCGATGCAGAACGGCGGCATCAGCCGGTAGAAGAAACCGTTGTAGTGGTCCGGGGAGAAGACCACGACCAGTTCGGGATCGAACTCGCGCACGAAACTGCGGGCCCGGGCCAGCTGGACGCCGATATCGTCAAGAAGCTCCGCCGACGGTCCTGGCAGATTCAGCAGGGGGCTGTGCGACATGCAGCACAGGGCGATTGGGGACATGGGTTTCACCTCCCTCGGTGAAGAAGAGGGCATCGAACAGTTTGGCGCTGGTCTCATCGGACAGCTGGGCCAGGCAGGCCGCCGCGATACAGCGGTCCGGCCGGATGAACAGCACCGACTCGGCATGGGCATCGAAGAATTTCTTCAGCGCACCGGTCCGGTCGCCGACGATGGTGACATCGGGATCGTCGTGTCCGGTCCAGTTCAGCTGGGTGATCGGCCGGACCTCGATGAGCCTGGCCCCCAGCCTCTTCCAGTGTGCGGACGTCGACTCCCCGAGCAGCGTACGGGGGTTGTTGTTCCAGGCCAGCACCGCGAAACCGGTGCCGAGAACCTC
>JBPPMV010000102.1:0-8123 GCA_051306235.1 Mycobacterium sp.
CTCAATGTGCCGCTGCCCCCGCGTGATCAGGAGATTGCCATCCTCGGCAGGCATGCCGCCGGATTCGACCCGCGGGACCTGTCCGGGCTGGCCCCGGTGGCCGGGCCCGCCGAACTGGCCGCCGGACGCGATGCGGTACGCAAGGTGCTCGTGGCCGATGAGATCCTCGGCTACATCGTGGACATCGCCGGCGCCACCCGGCGTTCCCCCTCCCTGCAACTCGGGGTGTCCCCCCGCGGGGCGACCGCGCTGCTGGCCACCGCCCGGGCCTGGGCGTGGCTGTCCGGGCGCGACTACATCACCCCCGATGACGTGAAAGCCATGGCCCGGCCCACTCTGCGGCATCGCATCGCCCTGCGGCCGGAAGCCGAGCTGGAGGGCGCCGATCCCGACGGCGTGCTCGACGGCATCCTGGCCTCCGTCCCGGTACCGCGTTAGTGGTCCTCACCGGCCGGGCCGGCCTGGTGGCTCTGCTCGGGATCGTCCCGATCATGCTGTCCCCCTGGCCTGCTACGACTTTCGTCATCATGCTGGCCGTGTTGGCGGCACTGATCGGTGCCGATGCCGCCCTGGCCGCAGGAACCCGGCGGGTGGGTCTGCAGCGCCACGGGGACAGCTCGGCGCGACTGGGTCAGCCCGTGGAGATCACACTCGATGTGCACAATCCGGGACGGCGCCGGTTACGGGGTGAGATTCGGGACGCCTGGGCGCCCAGTGCACGCGCGCACCCGCGCAGCACCCCGGTGGACATCCCGGCCAATGGGCGCGCGCGCCTGCTGACCACACTGCACCCCTCGCGTCGTGGTGATCAGGAGGGCGCGCCGGTCACCGTGCGCGCCATCGGCCCGCTGGGGCTCGCCGGCCGCCAGCGCACCCATCAGGCGCCGTCGGGCGTGCGGATCCTGCCGCCGTTCCTGTCCCGTAAACACCTGCCGTCGCGGCTGGCCAAGTTGCGCGAACTCGACGGGATGGTGCCGGTGCTGATCCGCGGCCAAGGCACCGAATTCGATTCGCTGCGGGAGTATGTCGTCGGCGACGATGTCCGGTCCATCGACTGGCGCGCGACCGCTCGGCGGGCCGATGTGGTGGTGCGCACCTGGCGGCCCGAACGCGACCGACGGGTGGTCATCGTGCTCGATACCGGGCGGACGTCCGCGGGCCGGATCGGGGTGGACCCGACGGCCGTGGACCCCGCCGGTTGGCCCCGGCTGGACTGGTCGATGGATGCCGCTCTCCTACTCGCGGCGCTGGCTGCCCGGGCCGGTGACCACGTGGATTTCCTTGCCCACGACCGGGTATCGCGGGCCGGGCTGTTCAACGCCTCGCGTCGCGAGTTGCTGTCACAATTGGTGACGGCCATGGCACCGCTGCAACCGGCCCTGGTGGAATCCGATGCCTCGGCGATGGTCGCCGCGATCCAGCGCCGGGTCCGGCGTCGGGCGCTGGTGGTACTGCTCACCGATCTCAATGCCTCGGCTCTGGACGAGGGGCTGATGAGGGTGCTGCCGCAGCTGTCGGCGAAACATCAGGTGATGCTGGCCGCGGTGGCCGATCCCCGGGTGGACTCCCTGGCGGCCGGTCGCGCCGACGCCGCCCAGATCTACGATGCCGCAGCGGCCGAACGCTCCCGCAATGAACGGCACACCATCGCCGCGCGGCTGCGCAACCACGGCGTCGACGTCATCGACGCCCTGCCCGAGCAGTTGGCACCGGCGTTGGCCGACCGGTACCTGGCTCTCAAGGCCGCAGGTCGGCTCTAGTCAGCTCGTCGGTACGACGTCCGGGGCGTCGTCGACATCCCCGGTCTCCCCGGCCCGCGCTGCCCTGCGACCGAAGTGGAACACGTATGCCAGGAAGGCGATCTCCGCGGTGAGTCCGATCGCGATACGGGCATAGGTCGGCAGCGGCGACGGCGTCACCAGCGCCTCGATCAACCCCGATATCAGCAGCACGACCACCAGCCCGCCGGCCACCGAGACGACGGCGCGGCCGCGTTCGGCGAGTACCTGTCCACGCGGCCGGTCCCCCGGCGAGATCACCGACCAGCCCAGCCGCATCCCCGCTGCGGCGGCCAGGAACACAGCGGTCAGCTCAAGCAGGCCGTGCGGGGTGAGCAGCCCCAGGAACAGATCACCCTTGCCCGCACCGAACATCAGCCCGCCGGAGACGCCGACGTTCGCGGCGTTCTGGAACAACACCCACGGGATCGGCAGCCCCAGCAGGATGGCGAAACCGATGCACTGGGCGGCAACCCACGCGTTGTTCACCCACACTCGGAGCGCGAACGATCCGGCCGGATTCTCGCTGTAGTACGAGGCGAAGTCGTGATTGATCAGCTGCTCCAGCTCCGCGGGCGTACCGAGGGTGGCGCGCACCTCGGGACTGCCTGCCACCCAGAACCCGATGATCACCGCGACCAGGAGGAAGCTCAACGCCGACCCCAGCCACCAGCGGCGGCAGTCGTAGGCGACGACCGGGAACGAAACGGTCCAGAAGCGGACGAACTCACTGCTCAGTGGGGCGTGCGCGCCGGTGACGGCGGCGCGCGCCCGGGCGACCAACCCGGACAGCCTGCCGACCAGGACGGCATCGCCGGTGGCGCTACGCACCACGGACAGATGGGTGGACACCCGCTGGTACAGGTCGACGAGCTCGTCGACCTCGGCACCGGTGAGTCGCCGCCGGCGTTTGACCAACTGCTCGAGCCGGTCCCAGGTCGGACTGTGGGCGAGCACGAACGCATCGACATCCACGGGTGCGATCCTAGTAGCGTTTGCCGCATGGTCTTCCAGCCAGAATCCTTGGTGACCGGCGATGCCGTGCAGCTTGAGGTGTCGATCGCGCAGTTGCCGTTGCGCGCCGCGGCCGCCCTGATCGATATCGCGGTGATGGCCGCCGGCTACGCGGTGCTGACGGTGCTGTGGGCGCTGACGCTGTCGGACTTCGATCCCGCGCTGTCAGCGGCGGTGCTGATCATCTTCATGGTGCTGGTGCTGGTCGGCTATCCGGTCGTGTTCGAGACCACCACCCGCGGCAGGTCGCTGGGCAAGATGGCGTTGGGACTGCGGGTGGTATCCGACGACGGAGGCCCGGAGCGCCTGCGGCAGGCCGTCTTTCGCGCCATCTCCAGTGTCATCGAGATCTGGATGCTGACCGGCGGCCCCGCGGTGATCTGCAGCATGATCTCGCCGAAGGGCAAGCGCATCGGGGACATCTTTGCGGGCACCATCGTGATCAGCGAGCGCGCACCGCGACTGAGTCCGCCACCGGTGATGCCCCCACAGCTGGCCTGGTGGGCCGCGACGCTGCAGCTGTCCGGGCTCGGCGCCGAGCAGGCCGATATCGCGCGCCAGTTCCTCTCCCGCGCCAGCCAGCTCGACCCCGGCATGCGCGAACAGATGGCCCACCGCATCGTCGGTGACGTCGTGGCCCGCATCTCGCCCCCACCGCCCCCGGGCGTCCCGGCCGAGTATGTGCTGGCCGCGGTACTCGCCGAACGGCACCGTCGGGAGCTGGCCCGGCTGCAGGCCGGGAGCCCCGCGCCGTTCCCGCCGGCTCAACCTCCGGCCGTCTCCGCGCCGTACGAACCTCCGGCCGGCGGCTTCGCCGCCCCCTCCTGACAGATTGGGACACGACTGTCCCATTTTGGGATATTGGTGCTACAGTCAGCGACATGAGTGTCCACGACATGGCCGAATCCGGTGTGCGCGGTCGCACCCGGCGGGCGATCGTCGAGGCCGCGATCACGGTCATGACCGACAATCCGGCCGCGACCCTCGGCGATATCGCCGAGGTCGCCGGGGTCGGTCGCAGCACACTGCACAGGTACTTCCCCGAACGCAGTGATCTCCTCCGCGCGGTCGCCCTGGAGGTCCACGCGGCCAGCAATGCCGCCATCGCAGCGGCCGACCCGTCCTGCGGGCCCGTCCTGACCGCGCTGCGCCGGGTGGTGGAATCCCAGCTCGACCTGGGCCCGATCGTGTTGTTCATCTACACCGAACCGACGATTCAGGCCGATCCCGAACTGGCCGCGCATCTCGACACCGGCGACGAGGCGATCGCCGAGATCCTCTCCCGCGCAACCGCCGACAGGCCCGGCTACCCGCCCGGATGGGCGCGACGGGTGTTCTGGGCGCTGCTGTTGGCCGGCTACGAAGCCGTCAAGCTCGACGGCACCCCCCGACACCAGGTGGTCGACGCCATCATGAACAGCCTCACCGAAGGCACCATCTCCTCCCGCTAAGGAACATTTCGATGACCACCCACCCCGATGCGACAGCGTCGGAGACACCCTCGGGCACCACACCGCGGCGCTCCTGGATAGCGCTCGCGGTACTCACGCTGCCCGTGCTGCTGATCGCGATCGACAACACGGTGCTCGCGTTCGCGCTTCCGGCGATCGCCGAGGACTTCCGACCATCGGCGTCCACCCAGCTCTGGATCGTCGACGTCTACCCGCTGGTGCTCGCCGCGCTCCTGGTGGCAATGGGCAGCCTGGGTGACCGCCTCGGCCGGCGTCGGCTGCTGATGATCGGCGCCGGCGGGTTCGCGGTGGTGTCCGTGGCCGCAGCCTTCGCCCCGACCGCCGAGATGCTGGTGCTGGCCCGCGCCGTGCTCGGATTCTTCGGCGCCATGTTGATGCCGTCGACACTGTCGCTGATCCGCAACATCTTCACCGATGCGTCGGCGCGCCGACTCGCCATCGCCATCTGGGCGTCGTGCTTCACCGCAGGCTCGACCCTGGGACCCATCATCGGTGGCGCACTGCTCCAGCATTTCCATTGGGGCTCGGTCTTTTTGATGGCAGTTCCCATCCTGTTACCGCTGCTGCTCCTGGCACCCAAGCTGGTGCCGGAGTCCCGAGACCCGCACCCGGGCCCGCTGGACCCGATCAGCGTGGTGCTGTCCTTTGCCACCATGCTGCCGTTCGTGTGGGCGATCAAGTCCACCGCGCACGACGGTTTCTCCATGGCCGGCGCGGCGGGGTTCGTGATCGGTATCGGCGCGGGAGTGCTGTTCGTGCGGCGGCAGAACCGCAGGGAGACACCGATGCTCGATATGGCGCTGTTCCGCAATGGCCCGTTCACATCCTCGGTGCTGGCGAACTTTCTGTCGATCGTCGGGCTGATCGGGTTCATCTTCTTCGTGTCCCAGCACCTGCAGCTGGTGCTCGGGCTGAGCCCGCTGGAGGCAGGTCTGGTCACCCTGCCCGGTGCAGTGGTGTCCATGATCGCCGGTATGTCGGTGGTCAAGGCCGCCAAGCATTTCAGCGCGCAGGCCCTGATCGTCTTCGGCCTGGTCTTTGTCGCGGCGGGCTTCCTCATGATCCTGTTGTTCCGGCACGACCTGTCCGTGACGGCGATCATCATGTCGTTCATCGTGCTGGAGCTCGGCGTCGGCGTGTCTCAGACCATCTCCAACGACACCATCGTGGCATCGGTGCCCGCGGCCAAAGCCGGTGCGGCATCGGCTGTTTCCGAGACCGCCTATGAGTTGGGCGCCGTGGTCGGCGCAGCCACACTGGGCACCATCTTCACCGCGTTCTACCGCACCAACGTCGAGGTGCCCGCCGGCCTCACCCCGGTACAGGCCGGCGATGCCGCCGAGAGCATCGGCGGTGCCACCGCGGTGGCCGGCGAGCTCCCCGCCCCGATCGCCGAGAAGCTGCTCGAGTCGGCGCATACCGCGTTCGACTCGGGGATCGCACCGACCGCGACCATCGCCGCAACGCTGGCGCTGGCCGCCGCCGCGATCGTCATCGTTGCATTCCGGCGATCGCCAGCAGCGCCCCTCCCAGCAGACCGGTGACCGTGCGGACGTGATTCCATGCGGTCCACGGGGCCAGGTAGGACGCCCAGTCGAGCCCGCTCTCCAGCCGGTTGTTCAGCGGCACGTTGAAGGCGATGGTGATCACGGTCGGAAGTAGTGCCAGCACCGCGCCGGCCAAAAGGTAGCTGTCGCGGTTGATCACCGCAATCACTCCGAGAACCAGCGCGAGCACGCCAGTTCCCAGGAACAGCAACAGGAATGGCGCGTTCGCCTGGGCTTCGGTGTTGATACCGCGCATCGCGACGGCGGCCTTGGCCGGGTCTGTGCGGTTCAGGCCGCGCATGACGAACGTCGAGAATGCATAGAAAAGGCCGCCGACCGCCGCGCTGCCGATGGCAGTCGCGACGGTCAGCACCACAACCGGGTTGATCATGTGAGTAGTCTCCCCCGTCGACCAGCGGAGGAGACCACTCATTTCCGTGCGATCAGGCTGCGGCGCGCGACCCTGAGTCGGACGAACGCGAATCCGCCTTGTCCCGCTTGGGCGAGGACTCGGCCCTGTCGGTCTTGTCGTCGGACTTCGTGTCGGACTTCGTGTCGGACTTGGTATCGGACTTGTCATCTACTTTGTCATCGGACACGTCATCAGACTGGGCATCTGACTCGGGGTCGGCCTTGGCCTCGCCGTCCGTCTCTTCGCCCGTATCCGTTGCGGCACCGGTCTCGTCCGCCGGCGCCGGCACCGTGCCCTCGGTCGCCTCATCCTCAACGGCAGGTTCCGTAGGTGAAGTCTCCTCGGCGGCTCCGTCGGTGGCACTCACCGGCGTCACCGGCGTTGTCCCACCGTCATTTTCGACGCCGGGGACCGCAATGGTGAACGTCTGCGCGTCGGCCGCGGGCGGGGTCGCCACGGAGGTGGTCAGGGACGCCGCCGCCGGTTGACCGGCCTTGAGCGCGTTGACGATCACGCCTCGGATGTAGGGCACGGACTGGGTCATGAAGTCGTTGAGATGGGTCACCGCGTTCAGCAGCACATCGGCCACACCGTTCTGGACGGCGTTGATGATGTTGATCGGGTTCAGCGTGCCGATCGACTTGAGCACCGACTCGGTGACGGTGATGAGATTCTGCAGAACCGGTGTGGTTCCCACCGGAAAGCCGATGCCGATGAACGTCTGGGCCAGCGCCACGGTGAGGGCGAGACCGGTCTCGAATCCGGCGGCGACGAGTTTCTGGCCGACCGCGAACGGACGTTCCAGCGCCTCCTGCAGCGGAACCGTCACGCCCGAGATGAAGGCGAGGATAGGCCCGAGACCGCTGGAGACCAGGCTGTCGATGGCACCGTTGACATCGCCGGTCCGCAGGATGGCGCCGGCGGACTGCAGCGCCGCGGGCAGGCCGGTCACCAGGTCACGGAGCGCGGAGCCTCCACCATTGATTGCTTCGAGCAGCTTCTCGACGGTGAACTGCTGATTCGCGAAGACCTGACGCAGGATCGGGAACGGATCGGCGAACTCGCTCTGCAGCGTCTGCCTGATCAGATCACCGGCAGCGTTCACCACCGGTTTGAAGACCGAGATGGGATTGTCGATGGACGCAGCCAGGGTCACCGCGGGCATGTGCAGATCGGCCCGCGGGGCGATCGGCGCTACCGCGATGACGCTGGCACCCACCAGCGCGACACCAACCGTGACGTACGGCTTCATCGTCAATTGCATGGACATTTTCTTTGCCATCCCTTCAAGCTGATCCCCCGAACCGGACAGAACTTACCGATCAGTAAGTTGACGTCAAGCGGATTTTGTAAAGTTGCAGACTCTGCCAAGTTACCGAAACCCGCACATTGCGGTTTCGTAACGTATCTGTTGAGGGGCTACTTTTTGGGTTCCACGAATCCCGGCAAACAGTCGTATGCGCAAATTGGATAGTTGCAAAGGTAATCTATTACCTTGCGAAAGCAAGTACCGTACGGCCGTACCATACGTTTGCTACGTCGAATCAATCCACCAGTAGGGACCTGCGTGATCTGAGCCACATGCAGGGCTTTCCATGGTGTGCGCCACGTTTGCGAGCCGGCTACGACGTCCCGCAGCCTCCCACTTCTCCGCACGCACCGCTGCGCCGATTCAGCAACGCGGATCGGGCATTGCAACGCCGTTGCCCGATCTGCCGGTGTCGCCAACCCGATACGGTTTCCCCGCGTCCACATAGTGGGATACGCGGACGCTCGGTTCGCCGACGAAACAGCCTCCCCCACCGGGCGGCGGGGGAGGCTGTTCTGCGAACGATCGGTCAGGCCGCGGCGCGCGACCCTGAGCCGGACGAATCCGAACCCGACTCACCACCGGCACGGT
>JBPPMV010000103.1:0-12331 GCA_051306235.1 Mycobacterium sp.
TCACCCGTGAGTACACCCTCGATCAGATCAACGAGGGGTACGCAGACATGCGATCCGGCCGCAACATCCGCGGGCTCATCCGCTTCTAAGCGCAACAGGCGAAACCGGTGAAGGCAACGCTGAAGCAAGCGTTCTTACTGGCACGCTCTGATGCGGGATGACGAGCGAAAATACTGTGCCCGAAAACAATAGGCTGTCAGATGCGCGGCTGACGACGGGTGCGGAGACCACTTTACGTATCTGCGAACCGCGGGAGCCTTGGTGGAGATTTCTTACAAACCAGTCCTACCTGTGCAACTGGATAACGAGAGAAGGCGACGATGACGAGGATTCAGATTCCCTACCGGCATAGGAGGGGAGGGCATTGCGGGTCGGGTGCGCTTCGTGATCTTACCGAATGGGCCCAACTCGGGTGGGGGACGGAAACGCTCGGTGAAGGATTAGTCTTCACTCTCGGTGGAGCCATGGACTTCGCGTATGTCCGTTCTGCGCAGTTGTTTCCCCAAGTTTACCTCGTGGGCCGAGGAAGTGACCTGGAACAGGATTATCTCACCCGGGTAGGCGCTAAGTTCGTCGTGCAATCAACCGACGACCCAGATTTGGGATGGGCATTCGTGACCGACCAAGTCGACAGGGGCCGACCTGTAATGGTGTGGGCCGACATCGGCGAACTTCCCTATCTACGCGTCCGCCTCCACATGAGCAGGCACGACATCGTCATCGTCGGATATGATGACGAGAAACGCGTGGCCTACGTGGTCGACAATGACCGAGACACCACCCAAGTGGTTTCTTTCGAGGATCTGCGCC
The DNA here is from genome assembly GCA_051306235.1 of Mycobacterium sp. Taxonomy (GTDB): domain Bacteria; phylum Actinomycetota; class Actinomycetes; order Mycobacteriales; family Mycobacteriaceae; genus Mycobacterium. The sequence goes on from JBPPMV010000103.1 coordinate 811, forward strand.
GAGCGCGGTCCTCGTTGGGGTTCCCTACTCCCACAAGGCACACCGCGTATCACGTCGACTGGCCGGAACGAGTGCCAGACCTTCGGGCGATCGCGGGCGCTGCACTAGCCGCGAGCGCAGCGTTCATGCGCGGCGGAGTCGCAGGTGCGCCTATACTTCACGTCGAGGCGGCTGAAGTCGAATCTTCCGGTTTGAAGGGTGTGCAGGACTTCGTCGATGATTTGCGCTGTTGGCCAACGCTATTTGATGATGATGCGCTGACTGCGGCTTTGTTCGGTCTTGGGGCGTTCATCGAAAAAGCTGGTACCGGAGGCGGACTCTTTCGCAAGTTACAGGCTCAAGGCTGCCAGACCATCGCCGACCTCCTAGGCGACACCGCCACCGCCGAGGCCGCGGCGGCGGCAAGACACGCCTCGCAAGCGTGGTCTGCGCTTGCGGCCGCAGCCACAGATGCCAGCACATCGCTAAGGAGTCGTAGCTTAGCTGCGGCAGAAGTCGCCGCGATGATCCCAGAGGCCGAAATGCGTCTCACTGAAGCCCTCGAACGGGCCAGTCGATCCGTTGGCAGTGTCGTCGATATTGAATTCGAGGCTCATCTGAAAGGCTATCTGTGAGTAACACTCCAAACGAATCGAGTTTTCTGGAGACAACTGGTTTCCTCGATTGGCAGCATGATGATGTACAGCGCTTCACCGAGAACGCGGTCGGTGACGTTCGTGACCCTGTGCAGAAGGCGAGGTTGATCTTCACCGCTGTGCGGGACACGATTTGGTATGACCCCTACAGCACCGACGACGACCCCGAGCACTATCGGGCGAGCTATGTAGCGACAGCGTCGAAGGCGTACTGCGTACCGAAGGCGGTGCTGCTGACCGCGGCAGCTCGTGCGGCAGGTATCCCTGCCCGGCTCGGCTTCGCGGATGTGCGCAATCATCTGCAGACTGCCACACTGCGTGCCCGGATGGGGGGGACCGACGTGTTCGTCTACCACGGATATAGCGAATTACAACTCAATGACCGCTGGGTGAAGGCCACTCCGGCGTTCAATGCCGAGCTCTGCGCCCGATTCGGTGTACCTCCGATCGACTTCGACGGCCACACCGATGCGCTTCTGCATGCCTACGACGGTGGGGGAAGCCAGCACATGGAGTATCTCAACGACCGCGGTTGGTACCACGATCTTCCCTTCACTAACATCGTTACAGAGTTGCATCACCGGTACGGCCCACTCATGGCTGGCTCCGGAGCCGAGCGTGACGCCTTCTCCCCGGAGTTATGAGGCGCTGTGGACTGTCTGCCAGATCGCCCGTGTTCGCGATCGGGTCTGCTGTGAATGCGCTGCCTTCTACGGGATGACGGGCAGGACCAAATGGCCGACTGACCTAATAGCAAGGTATTCTGCACCGATGAGCTCGGCGGGCTGACGAGTCTTTGCATATTGTCTTTCGGATCAGCCCAGCCGGCCCCGGCGCATTTCTTTAGCCGCATGTGAACCGCGCAGTGCGTCGTCTATTTGGGGGGTTTCGCATCGACGAGCAAGCGGAATTAGCTTCGGCCATCGCGTGGTGGCATACCTTTCAGAATCGTGCTGTCACCGACGGCGACTATCTGGATGCGCACCATCCGTGGTGCCTTGGTTGCGGCACAGAAAATCCGCATGGTCATCGACTGCGAGCCCGTCGGCGGGGGAACGGGGTGGGTGCCAGGCATACCTTCGACGGCCGACATCGGGGCGCACCCGGTATCGCACATGGCGGCGCAGTCATGACGGTTCTCGACGATATGGTTGGCATGTTGCTCTACGTGGTCGGTGAGATGGCCGTCACCCGTAAGCTCGACACCGAGTTCTACGCGCCGGCGTTGCTGGGGGTCCCCCACGAGGTCAGCGCGGAGCTCGTGTCCAGGACCGGCCGGAAACTTGAAGTCCGGACAGAATTACGCGACGAAACCACAGGTCAGCTAGTCGCGTCCGCGTCTGGGCTATTCGTCGTCGTCACACTGGCGCACTTCACCAGCTCCATACAGAGGGCGTCTTCGACACGCTCCAATATGCAATCACCCGGGATGGAAGATGCTGAGCATCAGCCTTGAAGGTGCCGGACACTTGACCATGCGGGACCCACGCCAAATGCCTGGGGCGGCGCAGGCACCATCAACGCACTTGCGTACCTGTTCACGGAGAATCACGTGGACGAGACGGTGGCCCGCCGGTCAACGCCGCCATTTTCGTCGGCCTACGGCCGCGTGGGAGGCCGGTCATACACCTACGGCCTGTCGGTTCTCCGGCGCGGATTTGAAGTCGATGGCCCAAACCGCCCAGGCCGCCGAGTTCGAGGCCGTGCGCGTCGGAGTTCTCTATACCCGGTCCGAATCGATCTTTGGGGCGGCGATGCCGAACAGGCGCACAGCATTGCCGGATCGGTTCCTCCTTTGTGTACGGCGTCGGCCAAAGCCCAGCTGGTGTTGGCCATTGAGACACGTGGTCTCTGTGAATTATCGAACGGAGGTGGAGCGCAGGCACTATCAGCAAGGGGGGCACGAAATGAGAATCTCATCATACCGACCATCCTCGCGGCGCGAGTCGGTACACCGCATCGGCGTAATCGTCGGTGATGTACACCGCGCCGTCGGGTCCGGTCACCGCGGCGACCGGACGGCCCCAACTGGTTCCGTCGGCGGATTGGAAACCGCCGACGAGTGTCTGCTGATCACCGAGAGTGCCGTCGCGCCAATCGAAGAACGACACCTCGGGCTCCTGGGGGTTCTGCCGATTCCACGAACCGTGCACGCCGACCAAGGCTCCGGTGGCGTACGGCGCGGGCAGCTGCCCGTCGGTGAAGCTCATGCCCAGCGGTGCCGAGTGCGCACCGAGGCTCTGCTCCACGCGCGGCAACACGGCGCAATCCAGTTCAGCGCCGTCGGGATTGGTCTGGACATCCCGGATGAGCTCCAGATCTGCTGGTCCGCCATCGGGATTGCAATAGGGCCAGCCGAGTTCGCGGCCCGGTGTCAGCCGGGCGACCGATTCGGGCGGGTGGTCATCGACGTAGGCGGGATCGACCGCGCCCGTGCTCGGGTCCGCCACATTGTCGCGATTGTTGACCGCCGTCCACACCGCACCGTCGGGTGCGATGGCCAGGCCGGTGCCGTTGCGGACCCCGGTGGCGAACGGTTCCATCGCGCCACCGCCCGGGGGCACCCGCATGATGGTGGCCCGCGGCGGGGTGGCGGTGCGGTCCTCGGCCGAGACATTGCCCGTCGATCCGATGGAGAAGTAGACATCCCCGTCGGGGTCGACGGCGACGCTCTTGAGTGCGTGCGAGTAGGCGCCCCGTAGGTCGGGACTGTGTGCATCGGGCAGGCCGTCGGCAATGGTGCGGCGATCGGCGACGGCGCCGTCGCCGTACTCGTAGGCGTCGACCCGGTCGCTCTCGGCGACGTACAGGGTGTTGCCGGCAAAAGTGAGTCCGTGCGGCTGGTTGAGGCCGTCCAGCAGCACGTCGGTGCGGTCCGGGCGCATCGAAAGGACCTGTCCGGCACTGGGAATCGACACGAGCATCGCCCCGTCGGGGGCCCAGGCGGCCAGCCGCGGTTTCGGCGTCCTGGCCCAGACCGACAGCGTCCATCCCGCCGGAACCAGCGCCCGGCGGGCCTCGTCGAACGGGGCCTCGTCCATGCCGTCGGGCACCGCAAGGGTGACCTCGGCCAACTCCGCGGAGGGCGGTGCCGATGCCGTGGTGGACCCGCTGTCGGTGGACGACACGTCGGTGGGCGAACTGTCAGCGGTCGACTCGCTACCGGTCGGGGTGCCGGTCGAACAGGCGACCAACATGGCGGCCCCGGCCAGAGCACCGATGATCCCGCGAATATCAGTTAAGGCCGGCATGCATCTCCCACAGTAGAATTTCGGCCGGTTCGGTCGCGGTGACACGTTGCCCGCCGGTTGCGGTCAGCCGTGCGGCATCGCCCTCGAGCATTCCGCCGGCACCTTCCAGGCTCACCGCGCCGCGCGGGACGAACAGGTGTAGATAGGGCGCCTGAGGAAGTTGCACCGATTCGCCCGCCTGCAGCCGTGCGCCGTGCAGGGCCGCGTACTTGTTGCCGATGGTGATGGCCGAATGGTCGCGGTGCTCGGGCATCCCGGAGGCGATGGTGACCAGCTTGCCGCGCAGCAACTCGTCGTCGATCTCCAGCTGTTGATAGCCGGGATCGCGGCCCGACTCGTCGGGCACCACCCACATCTGTACGAAATGCACCGGCTCGCTGTGTGACTCGTGGCCGGTGAGGGTCCAGGAATCGTTCTTCTCCGAGTGCAGGATGCCGCGGCCCGCCGACATACGTTGTGCCAGTCCGGGATAGATGACGGCGTTGTTGCCGGTCGAATCCTGGTGCACCAGTGAGCCCTGCATCACCCACGTCACGATCTCCATATCGCGGTGCGGGTGGGTGTCGAATCCGGCAGCCGGTGCCACCCGGTCATCGTTGTTGACCAGCAGCAGACCGTGGTGGGTGTTGTCGGGCTCGTAGTGGCCGCCGAACGAGAATGAATGCTTGGAATCGACCCAGGAGATCCTGGTCGCCGCGCGCTCGGCTGCGGGCCGGATGTCCACGGCTGCGGTTCGGGTCATCGATGCTCCTCGAGAATCAGTGCCCAGCGTAGGCGCGGGGCTATGGACAGCACAACTTAAATGATGTGTCATGTATTTCATGTGCCTGACCGTGCAGGAACGGGCGTTGTGGCGGGGATACCTGACGATGACGGGGCGGCTGCAGGCCGTCATGAACCGCCAGCTGCAGCACAAGTGCGGGTTGTCACTGGCCGACTATGACGTGCTGGTCGCTCTGGACGAGTCGCCGGGATGCCGGATGACCGACCTCGGTGCACGGCTCGGGTGGGAGCAGAGCAGGGTGTCGCACCAGCTGCGCCGGATGCGGGGGCGTGGGCTGGTCGATCGCCACAATGCCGATGACGATCGCCGCAGTGTGATCGTCGAACTCACCTCAGAAGGTCGGGCGGCGCTGGCCGCCGCCGCACCGGCGCATGCCGAACTGGTGCGCGCGGTGGTGTTCGACGGGATGAGCGCCACCCAGCTGCGGGCGGTGGACCAGTGGGTGAGCCGGGTGCTGTCGCGTCTGGACGCGCCGTGACCTCAGCCGGCCGGATCCCAGCCCCGCATGGCCGCCTGCATCCGGCCGTCATCGAGTGCCGCGGCCTCGAGCGGCTTCTGATCCGGGCGGTGCCGCATACCTTCGAGCAGTAGCGCGACATAGCGCCGCCACAGTTCGGGGTCGACATGGCCGGCCCATTCGCTGACGGTGCCGGCCAGCAGGCCGATGATGGGAGTGTCGGTGTGCTCGATATCGGCGCGTAGATAACCGTCCTGGCGGGCCCGTTCGACCAATTTGCTGACCAGTGGGACCAGATCCTCTCGGGCGCATTCGACCCGGTCGCCGCCGTAGGCCTTGCTGTAGACCATCTCGCGTAGGCCGCGGTCGGTCGCGGTCAGCTCGCACTGGCGCTCCATGAACCACACGAAGCCTTCCCACGAATTCCCATGCTGCAGTGCGGTTTCGGCGAGACAGACGACTTCGGCGATGCCGTCCTCGAAGATCGCCTCGACCAGGTCCTCCTTGGTGGCGAAGCGCCGGTACACGGTCCCGACGCCGACGCCCGCCTGATGAGCGACGTCATTGAGCGTGGCCTCCATGCCCTTGATGGCGAACAGCTCGCGCGCGGCGGTCAGCACGCGCTGTCTGTTGCGCTCGGCGTCCTTGCGCAGGCCGCGACACGGTTTGTCAATCACGGAGCCCAGTTTAGTGACGTCTCTAATAAAACGCCATAACCGGATTGACTCTATCCACTTGTGGGGCTAGATTCCAAGATCAGATCGCATGCCGCCGGTGGCTCGCGGCTTCCCTCATCGAAAGGCGCGACATGCCTGCAGTTTTAGTGCGCCCTCTGGCGGCCGCGAGGCTCTTCTCCGATAACGGTGGTCGTGTGCGATGACCCTCATCAAGAGGGTCTGGCTGCCCGTCCTGGTGGTATTCGCCATCGCGCTCGGCATGGTGGCCGTGTCGAATCTGCGGTCGGTGTTCGCGTCGGACGGCGCCATCGTGACCCCGATAGACGCTGATACCGCCGAGAACTTCAACCCCAAGGTCGTCACCTACGAGATCTTCGGGACGGGCTCCTACGCCAGCATCAACTACGCCGACCTGGACGGCAAACCGCAGCGCACGGGCGAGGTCAGCCTGCCCTGGACGCTGACACTGGAGACCACGCTGCCGTCCGTGATGCCGAACATCATGGCCCAGGGCGACGGCTCCTCCATCACCTGCCGCGTCACCGTCGATGACGAGGTCGAAGACGAAAGGACGGCCGACGGTATGAACGCCGCCACCTACTGCCTGGTGAAGGCCGCATGACCACCTTCGTGGACGATTCGCCGACCGACGCCATGCCGCCGGCGCGGCACGCGGCCCGGCCCCGGCTGCCCCGTTTCATTCGAGCCTTCGCCGTGCCGATCGTGCTGGCCTGGGTGGTCATCGTGGCGCTGCTCAATACGGTGGTCCCGCAGCTCGAAGAGGTCGGCAAGCTGCGCGCGGTCTCGATGAGCCCGAACGACGCGCCCGCGCTGATCGCCACCAAGCGTGTGGGCCAGAAGTTCGAGGAGTACGACACTTCCAGTTCGGTGATGATCGTGCTGGAGGGTGATGAGCCTCTGGGGGCGGACGCGCACGCGTTCTACGACGAGGTGGTCCGAAAACTCAACGCGGACACCATTCATGTGCAGCACGTGCAAGATTTCTGGGGCGACACCCTGACTGCTGCCGGTGCGCAGAGCATCGACGGCAAGGCCTCCTACGTGCAGGTCTACATCGCCGGTGACCAGGGTGAGGCGCTGGCCAACCAATCGGTGCAGGCCGTGCGCGACACCGTGGAAGGCACCCAGGCTCCGCCGGGTGTGAAGGCCTATGTCACCGGGCCCGCGGCGCTGACCACCGACCAGAACATCGTCGGTGACGCCAGCATGAAAACCATTGAGGGCGTGACGATCATCGTCATCATCGTGATGCTGCTGATCATCTATCGTTCATTTGTCACGATGCTCGTCACCATGTCGATGGTGTTCGTCGGGCTGTTGTCGGCTCGCGGAATCGTGTCCTTCCTCGGCTATCACCATGTGTTCGGACTCACCACCTTCGCGACCAGCATGGTGGTGACCCTGGCGATCGCCGCTGCCACCGACTATGCGATCTTCCTGATCGGGCGTTATCAGGAAGCCCGTCGATCGGGCATGGACAAGGAATCGGCCTACTACGACATGTTCCACGGCACCGCGCACGTGGTGCTGGCCTCGGGTTTGACGATTGCCGGTGCCACTGCCTGTCTGCACTTCACCCGGTTGCCGTACTTCCAGAGCATGGGATTCCCGCTCGCGATTGGTATGACAATCGTGGTGGCCGCCGCGCTCACGCTGGGGCCTGCGCTGATCTCGATCGTCACCAGGTTCGGAAAAGTATTGGAGCCCAAGGGTAACGGCCGCGCCCGCGGCTGGCGCCGGCTCGGCGCCGCGACGGTCCGCTGGCCGGGGGCTATCCTGGTGATGGCCATCGTGCTGTGCATGGTGGGGCTGCTGGCGCTGCCCGGCTATCACACCATCTACAACGACCGCATCTACCTGCCCAGTGACGTGCCCGCCAACGTGGGTTACGCCGCGTCGGATCGGCACTTCTCCGATGCCAAGATGAATCCCGACCTGGTGATGGTCGAATCCGACCACGATATGCGTAATCCGGCGGACTTCCTGGTGATCGAGAAGATCGCCAAGGCGCTGGTGCGGGTGCACGGCATCGCGTCGGTCACCACGATCACCCGCCCGGACGGCAAGCCGATCAAACATGCCTCGCTGGCGTACTCGGTGAGCCAGGGCGGCAGCGGGCAGATCATGAACAACGACTTTCAGCAGACCGTCCTGGACAACATATTGAAGCAAGCGGACGAGATGCAGGTGACGGTCGACTCGATGGAGGAGATGCATCGCATCACGCTGGAACTGGCCGCCACCACCCGGCGGATGTCGGACAAGATGAACGAAACGTCGGTCCACCTCAACGAGGTGCGCGATCATATAGCCGATTTCGACGACCAGTTCCGCCCGCTCCGCAACTACTTCTACTGGGAGCCGCACTGCTTCAACATCCCGATGTGCTCGGCGATTCGGTCGGTGTTCGACAGCCTGGACGGCATCAACACGATGTCGGACGATTTCACCGAACTGGTTCCCGAGATCGAGCGGATGGCCGAACTAACGCCGCAGATGGCGGCCGTGATGCCGGCGATGATCCAGACGATGAAGAACCAGAAGCAGATCATGCTGAACCAGTATCAGGCGCAGCGGATGCAGCAGGACCACAACATGGCCATGCAAGAGGACAGCACCGCGATGGGCGAGGCGTACGACACCGCCCGCAATGACGACACCTTCTACCTTCCGCCGGAAGCCTTCGAGACAGCCGACTTCCAGCGCGGTATGAAGCTCATGATGTCGCCGGACGGGAAAGCGGTGCGCTTCACGGTGTTCCATCAAGGCGATCCACTGACCGAGGACGGCACCGAGCGCATCGACCCGCTGCGCATCGCGGCCGCCGACGCCATCAAGGGCACCCCGCTGGAGGGGTCCACGGTGTACGTCGGTGGTAGTGCCGCGATGTACAAGGACATGCAGCAGGGCGCGGACTATGACCTGCTGATCGCCGCCGTCGCGTCACTGATCCTGATCTTCCTGATCATGGTGATCCTGACCAGGGCCATAGCGGCGGCCGCGGTCATCGTCGGCACCGTAGTGCTGAGTCTGGGGACATCCTTCGGCCTGTCGGTACTGCTCTGGCAGCACATCGTCGGTATTCCGTTGGGCTGGATGGTGCTGCCCATGACGGTGATCGTGCTGCTGGCGGTGGGTGCCGATTACAACCTGCTGCTGGTGTCGCGGATGAAGGAAGAGATCGGTGCCGGCATCAACACCGGGATCATCCGGTCCATGGCCGGCACCGGATCAGTGGTCACCGCAGCAGGATTCGTGTTCGCTTTCACCATGCTCGGCATGCTGGTCAGCGACATGATCGTGATCGGGCAGGTGGGCTCCACCATCGGGCTGGGTCTGCTGTTCGACACGCTGGTCGTGCGTTCGCTGATGACGCCGTCCATCGCGGCACTCATGGGCAAATGGTTCTGGTGGCCGCTGCATGTGCGTCCGCGGCCGAAACCACAACCGTGGCCCAAGGTCGTCCAGGAGGTGTCGGCATGAGGCGACGTATCATCACCGGTGTGGTATCGGCACTGATTTCGCTGCCAATTATATTGGCGCCCAATGCTTCAGCGGACCGGGACACCGATTTTGCCACCGAGTTGCACGGGTTCGGGATCTACGGCCAACGCGATTACAACGCCTGGCTGGCGAAGATCACCTGCAAGCGGCTGACGACCGGCGTGGACGCCGATGCCCGCGAGTCGGCGGACTTCCTGTCCGGCAACCTGGCCCGCACATCGAGCACGGAACAGGTGTGGCAGTTCCTGGGGACCGGGTTGCGCATGTACTGCCCGGAGCATCTCGGTGTGCTGACGGCGCAGGTGCAGAAATGAGCGGGCTCATGCGTGCCTCTGTCCTGGCGGTAGCGGTGGCCCTGCTGGGAGCCCCGGTGGCCCAGGCCGATGCCACCGACGAATACCCCATCCCGAGCAAGCAGATCGAGACGCTCTGCGATGCCGAGCAGTATCTGGCGGCGGCGCGGGACACCAGCCCGATCTACTACGAGCGGTACATGCTCGACAAGAGCAACCGTCCGCCCGATGTACAGCAGATGGCCGAAGATCGCATCCACTGGTTCTACTCACTGGACGCCGCCGGGCGCCGCCAGTACTCGGAGGACACGGCCACCAACATCTACTACGAGCAGGTGGCCACCCGGTGGGGCAACTGGGCCAAGGTGTTCTTCAACAACAAGGGTGTGGTGGCCAAGGCGGCCGCGGTCTGCATGAACTATCCGCGGGGCGACCTGTCGGTGTGGGATTGGCCCGTCGCGCGCTGAACCTGCCCGCGCCAGCGCCTAGCATTCAGCACATGGGCCAGCCGTACCCCGAGGACTTCGAGGACTACGACGCGTTGGAGAGCGGCGACACGTTCGAGAGCGGCGACGCGTTCGAGAGCGGCGATGCTTTCCAGGAACCCGAGAGTTTCGACGACCCCGATGACGAGATCACCCCGCGTCCGAGCAACCGCGGTGCCGTTGGGATCTTCCTGTTCGGATGGTTGTTCCTGCCGACCGCGGCGGTCCTGCTCAGCGATCTGCAGAGCCCGTGGTTCGAGGTCGCCAGCCTGGTGACGCTGGCGTTCATCGTCATCTTCGTGATGGCGGTGGTTCGGGTGGTCAGGAACTTCTGAAGGCTCAACCGACCGGTGGATCGGGACTCCCTCATCGGGCGCATCTTTGAAAGCTTTAGTCTGTCGACGTGGATATCAATGGAGCTAGCGCAATCGTCACCGGTGGCGCGTCCGGCATCGGTGCGGCCTCGGCCCGCCAGCTGGCCGCCAAGGGAGCCAGGGTCGTCGTCGCCGACCTCAACGCCGAACGCGGGCAGGAACTCGCGCACGAGATCGGCGGTGTCTTCGTCACCGTCGACGTCACCAATACCGACCAGATCCTCGATGCTGTCAACACCGCCGTCGACCTCGGCCCGTTGCGTGCCCTGGTCAACTCGGCCGGCATCGGCTGGGCCCAGCGGACCATCGGCAAGGACGGCCAGTTCGACTCGGCGCACAACCTGGACGCCTACAAGAAGGTGCTCGCCATCAACCTCGTCGGCACCTTCGACTGCATCCGGCTGGCCGCAACCGCGATGAGCCGCAACGAGTTCACCGATACCGGTGAGCGCGGTGCGATCGTCAACCTGACCAGTGTCGCGGCCTTCGACGGCCAGATCGGCCAGGCGGCGTACTCGTCGTCCAAGGGTGGTGTCGTGGGCCTGACCCTGCCGGTCGCCCGCGATCTGTCCGCATCCGGTATCCGCGTCAACACCGTCGCCCCCGGCCTCATCGACACCCCGATCTACGGAGAGGGCGAAGCCTCGGAGGCCTTCAAGGCCAAACTCGGCGAGTCGGTGCTCTTCCCGCACCGCCTGGGCAAGCCCGAGGAGCTGGCCTCGATGGTCATCGAGTTGCTCACCAACTCGTACATGAACGCCGAGGTCGTCCGCGTCGACGGTGGCATCCGGATGCCACCCAAGTAGTACTCACCAGCAGATGCGAACTGCTGCACTCTCCTCAGACGAGTGCAGCAGTTCGCTTCGCTCCGAGGCCTACCAGTCCGACTCGTCGAAGCGGATGACGCCACGAATGTTGTTGCCGTCCAGCATGTCCTGGTAGCCCTGGTTGATGTCTTCGAGCTTGTAGGTGCGGGTGATCATATCGTCGATGTTGAGCAGCCCGGACTTGTAGAGCGCGGCCAGTCGCGGCGTCTCGAC
>JBPPMV010000104.1:0-2026 GCA_051306235.1 Mycobacterium sp.
CCCCCAACCCCGGCTTCGGTCCCACCACATTCGGCCGCCCCGGATTCGGTCCCGAGGCTTTCGGCCCCGGTCGCCGGCAGGCCCGTCGTGAGTTCCGTGACCACATCCGCGAGCAGGCCGCCGGCCGCCAAGGGCCCTTCGGCCCCGGCTTCGGTCCGGGTTTCGGCAGAGGTTTCGGTCCCGGTTTCGGTCCCGGTTTCGGTCCCGGCTTCGGACCCGGTGGTGGCCCCCAGGGCCGCGGCCGCGGCGGACGTGGCCGCGGCAAGCGCGGTGACGTACGCGCCGCGATCCTCACTCTGCTCACCGAACGGCCCATGCACGGGTACGAGATGACGCAGGAGATCGCCGCCCGCAGCAACGATCTGTGGAAGCCGAGCCCCGGCTCGGTCTACCCGACCCTGCAACTGCTGGTCGACGAGGGCCTGATCACCCCGACCGAGAGCGAAGGCAGCAAGAAGACCTTCGACCTCACCGAGGAAGGCCGCGCCGTCGCAGGCAAGATCGAAACCGCACCGTGGGACGAGATCACCGAGGACGCCGACCCCAACGCGGTGAACCTGCGCGCCGCGCTCGGCCAGCTGTTCGGTGCCGTCGGGCAGTCCGCCCACGCCGCCTCTGCTGATCAGCAGCGACGCATCCTCGACATCGTCAACAACGCACGCCGGGAGATCTATCAAATTCTCGGCGAGGAGTGACGCCCGTAGCATTGCCAGACGATGTTCACCGGTAACTTCCTTCACCTACTGATCCCGCTGCTGGTCGCGGTCCTCGCCGCGGCCGGCAGTGTGATCGGCATCCGATTCCGCGATGCCGATGCCTACGAGCGCCGCCGCGGTATGTGGGCGTGGATGCTGGTCGCAGTGGCGGCCATTGCCACCTACGCCGGACTCGACACGACGTCCGGCGGCGGCAGCGCCACCGAAGCGGCCGGGCTGGCCACCGCGGCCGGTATCGCCGCGATCGGGGCCCACGTGGTGTGGCGGAAAGTTGTCGTCGAAGCCGAACCGGGCACCGTCACCAAGGCGACCATCGCCACCGGACTGGCCGTGATCGTCGTCATCGCCTCGATAGCACTGACGTACGTGGACGGGAAAGCCTGCCGACAGGTCCAACCGCTGGTCGATCTGAGCGCCCAATCGTTCGTGATGCCGAGTTTCAACGCAGACCAAGGACCCACGGCCGGTGATTTCACCGACCGGGCCAAGGCCATCCGCGAGCAGGCCCAACAGATCACTCCCGGTGAGATCGCCGACCACGCCGCCAAGATTGCTGATCTGGCCGACCAGATCGCCGCTGCGGTCCGCACCGACGACCCCGCCCAGCACGCGTTGCTGGGCGCCCAGTACTACGACGAGCTCAAGCCCATCGTGCAACAGTGCCAGATCCGGCTGACTCGGTAGGGATCCATCTCAAGCATTCTGACCAGCCCGACTGCAACCATGGTGTGACGGGCGGTATCCCGCAAGATTTCCATCGGTGACCGTCATCGCACCGCAGGACCGTTCCACCGTACGAACCGCGCTACTGGCCAGCCTGGTCGGCACCACCATCGAGTGGTACGACTTCTTCCTCTATGCCACCGCAGCCAGCCTGGTGTTCAACACGGCGTTCTTCCCGGATCAGAGTTCGTTCGTCGGCACCCTGCTGGCCTTCGCCACCTTCGCCGTCGGATTCCTGGTCCGGCCCATCGGCGGTTTCGTCTTCGGGCACATCGGCGACCGCATCGGCCGCAAGCGCACCCTCGCGCTGACCATGTTCCTGATGGGCGGTGCGACCGCCCTGATGGGTCTGCTGCCCACCGCCGCACAGATCGGCGTCATCGCTCCGATCCTGTTGCTGCTGTTGCGCATCGTGCAGGGGTTCGCCCTCGGCGGTGAGTGGGCCGGCGCGGTGCTGCTCGCGGTCGAACACAGCACCCCGAAGCGCCGCGGCTTCGCGGGCAGCATCCCGCAGGTCGGGCTGGCCCTCGGTCTGGCGCTGGGCACCGGTGTCTTCGCCCTGCTGCAGACGGTGATGTCGGCCGAGG
>JBPPMV010000105.1:0-28943 GCA_051306235.1 Mycobacterium sp.
TGCGGCCCCCGACAGCGGCGCACTGGTCGCGATGGAATCACGAGCCAGGGCCTTCCCGACCGGGCTGGCACAGTTCGTCCGGTTCCGGGACCAGACCTGCCGAACCCCCTACTGCGACGCCCCGATCCGCCCCATCGACCATGCCGAACCGCACGCCCAGCACGGCCGAACCAACGCACTCAACGGCCGCGGCTCCTGCGAACGCTGCAACTACATCAAAGAACAACCGGGCTGGAGAGTCCGCACACTGTTCGATCCAGGCGGCCGGCACGTGGCAGAACACACCACCCCCACCGGAGCCACCTACCGATCGATCGCACCGCCGATCGCCGGCGGTCTGCGCATCCTGACCCGCGACGTGCATCTCGTCAGGTTCAACGCTGCGTGAGCGGGGCACCCGTCGCGGCGATGACGTCCTCGGCCGACACCCCCGGCGCGGTCTCGACGAGCACGAGCTCGCCGTCGCCGGGAATGTCGATCACCGCGAGGTCGGTGACGATGCGGTGGACGACCCGCTCCCCGGTGAGCGGCAGCGAGCATTCCGAGACGATCTTCGGATTCCCTTGCCGATCAGTGTGTTCCATCAGGACGATGACACGAGCCGCGCCGTGGACCAGGTCCATGGCCCCACCCATACCCTTGACCATCTTGCCGGGAACCATCCAGTTGGCCAGGTCCCCGAACCGCGACACCTCCATACCGCCGAGCACCGCGACATCGATGTGCCCACCGCGGATCATCCCGAACGACAACGCCGAATCGAAGAACGCAGCGCCGGGCAGCACGGTCACCGTTTCCTTCCCGGCGTTGATCAGGTTGGGATCGACCTCCGCCTCGGTGGGATACGGGCCGGTGCCCAGAATTCCGTTCTCCGAGTGCAGGGTCACCCGCACGGATGGATCCAGAAAACCCGGAACCAGTGTCGGCAGCCCGATACCCAGGTTCACGTACTCGCCGTCGCGCAGCTCACCGGCCACCCGCGCCGCCATCTGCGGCCGCGTCCATCCCTTGACTGCCTGTGTCTCGGTCATGCGGTCACTCCTGCCTCATCGCGGACGGTGCGTTTCTCGATGCGGACGTCCTGCGGGCCGGTCTCGACGATGCGCTGCACGAAGACGCCCGGCAGGTGGATGCTTTCGGGGTCGAGTTCGCCTGGCGCCACCAGCCGTTCGACCTGAGCGATGGTCACCCGGCCCGCCATACCCGCCAGCGGGTTGAAGTTCATCGCCGTCTTGTCGAAGACGAGGTTGCCCTGGGTGTCGCCGACCGCGGCGTGCACCAGAGCGAAGTCCGACCGGATACCGGTCTCCAGCACGTAGCGGCGGCCGTCGAACTCCCGGGTCTCCTTGGGGGGTGAGGCCACGGCGATCGCGCCGTCGGCGTCATAGCGCCACGGGAGCCCACCGTCGGCGACCGGGGTGCCCACACCGGCCGGCGTGTAGAACGCCGGGATGCCGGCACCGCCGGCGCGCAGCCGTTCGGCCAGGGTGCCCTGCGGGGTCAGTTCCACTTCGAGTTCGCCGCTCAGGTACTGCCGAGCGAACTCCTTGTTCTCCCCCACATAGGACGCCGTCACCCGCCGGATCCTGCCGAGACCGAGCAGCACGCCCAGCCCGATCCCGTCGACACCGCAGTTGTTGGAGTACACCTCCAGGTTGTCGACACCCGCCTCGGCCAGCGCCTCGATGAGGGCATCGGGGATACCGCACAAGCCGAAACCGCCCACGGCGAGCGAGGATCCGCTCGCAATACCGGCGATCGCCTCGTGGACGTCCTGGACCTGCTTACTGGACATCAGCGTGACAACTTTCTCCTCATGCGTTCGCTCACCGAACGCGGTGTTCCGTACCATCACAACACCATCTCGATGGCCTCTGCCACAAGGTTTACCGAGAACCGCCGGAGATCTGTTCGCTCGGCGGGACGGTGACCGCCTTCTGCGTCCACTCAATGGACGCTATTGTCGAGCCATGACCGAGACCGGCACCCCGGTAATCACCCGGGTCGCCGCCATCCTGCGTGCCGTCGGCCGCGAACGCGGCGGGGTCACCACGACCGCGGTGGCGCGCAGCACCGACATCCCACGGGCCTCCGCGCACCGCATGCTCACGGCACTGGCCGAGCAGGGCCTGATCGACCGGGAGCCCGATTCCGGGCTGTGGTTCCTGGGGCCGGAGATCTATCTGCTCGGCTCGGTGTCCACCAGCCGCTACGACGCGGCGCCGGTCGCCGATGATCTGCTGCGCGCGCTCGCCGACGACACCGGCGAGAGTGCGTTCCTCTCCGCGCGCCGCGGCTGGGAGTCGGTTTGCGTCTCCGCCGTCGAGGGCAGCTTCCCGCTGCGGTCCCACGTGCTCTACCCGGGCAGCCGATTCCCGCTGGGTATTGCCTCGGCGGGTCTGGTCATGCTGGCGCATCTGCCCGATGCCGAGAGCCGGCAGTTCCTCGCCCGCGCCAACCTCGACACCGAATGGGGCGCAGCACATTCGGTTGCGGCGATCGGGGACCGGATCCGGCAGACCCGTATCGACGGCTACGCGCTGAATCCCGGCCTGCTGGTGGAGGGCAGCTGGGGTATCGGGGCAGCGGTGTTCGACGCGCTCGGTCAGCCGCAGTGGGCGTTGAGCCTGACCGGCGTCCAGGCCCGGATGGCCGGCGAGCGCACGGCGCGACTGGGCGAGACGCTGCTGCGGACGGCACACGAGCTGACCCAGCGACTGCGACGCGGGACCTAGCGTGCGCTCCAGCCGCCGTCCATCGTGTAGGACGCGCCGGTCACCATGCGCGCGTTCGCAGACGCCAGCCAGCCCACCAGGGAGGCGACCTCGGCGGGTTCCACCAGCTGTTTGATGGCGCTCTCCTTGAGCAGTATCTCCTCGACGACCTGCTGCTCATCGATACCGTGGGTGGCGGCCTGATCGGCGATCTGCTTGTCCACCAGGGCAGTTCGCACATAGCCGGGGTTGACGCAGTTGCTGGTCACCCCGTGCGGGCCGCCCTCCAGCGCGGTCACCTTGGACAGCCCTTCGAGCGCATGCTTGGCGGTGACGTAGGCGACCTTGTACTCGGAGGCCCGCAGGCCGTGCACCGACGACAGGTTGATGATCCGGCCGAACCCGTGTGCATACATGTGCGGAAGCGCCGCGCGGATGAGCAGGAACGGCACCTCGGTCATCAACGTCAGCATCGTGCGGAATGCCTCGGGCGCAAACTCCGTGATGGGCGCCACCCGTTGCACGCCTGCGTTGTTCACCAGGATGTCGGTCTCCAGCGAGACGTCCTGCAGTGCGGTGACATCGAGCAGGTCGACCGCCCAGGCGGTGCCCCCGATCTCCTCGGCCAGCGACCTCGCACCGTCTTCGTCGCGATCGGCCACCGTGACATGTGCACCGCGGGAGGCGAGTTCGCGGGCACAGGCCGCACCGATACCGCTGGCGCCGCCGGTGACCAGCGCCGAGCGGCCGGTCAGATCCGACATCAGACCGCGGCCCGTTGGTTCTCGGCCGCCACCGCCTCGGCGTCCGCCACGTCGAGGGACTTCAGGTCGATGCCGTTGGTCTCCCGGGTGTAGAGCACCGCGACCAGGGTGATGGCACAGGCGATGGCCAGGTAGATCGAGATCGGCACCGGAGAGTCGTAGATGTCGAGCAGCTTCACCGCGATGAGCGGCGCGAGCGAGCCCGCCACGATGGAGGTCACCTGGTAACCAAGGGACACACCGGAATACCGCATCCGGGTCGGGAACATCTCGGCCATGATGGCCGGCTGCGGCGCGTACATGAAGGCGTGGATGATCAGGCCGAGGGTGATCGCCGCGGTGATGACCACATAGTTACCGCTGTTCATCATCGGGAAGGCGAAGAAGCCCCAGGTGCCACCCAGGACGGCACCCACCATGTAGACCGGTCGCCGGCCGAAACGATCGGCGAGGTAACCGACGAACGGGACGGTGGCGAAGTGCACCGCGTGCGCGACCAGCAGGTACCAGAGAATCGAACTGGTGTCCGCGCCGACCGACACCTTGAGATAGGTGATCGAGAAGGTGACCACCAGGTAGTACATGATGTTCTCGCCGAAGCGCAGGCCCATCGCGGTGAACACGCCCCGCGGATAGCGCTTGAGCACCTCGACGACGCTGAAGGACGTCGCCTTGATCCGCTCCGCTTCCTGTTGTGCCTCAACGAAGATCGGTGCATCGGTGACCTTGGTCCGGATGTAGTAGCCGACCAGGACGACCACCGCGGACAGCCAGAACGCCACCCGCCAGCCCCAGGACAGGAACGTGGATTCCGAGAGCGTTGCGGTCAGCACGAGCAGGACGACGGTGGCGAGCATATTGCCGACGGGCACGCCTGCCTGTGGCCAGCTGGCCCAGAAGCCTCGCCGGTTGTTCGGACTGTGCTCGGCCACCAGCAGGATCGCCCCACCCCATTCGCCGCCGACGGCGAAACCCTGGATGAAGCGCAGGGCGACGAGCAGTCCGGGCGCCCAGTATCCGATCTGCCCGAATGTCGGCAGGCAGCCCATCAGGAAGGTGGCGGCGCCGACCAGAAGCAGGGAGAACTGCAGCAGCTTCTTACGGCCGAACTTGTCGCCGTAGTGGCCGAAGACGATGCCGCCCAGCGGGCGTGCCACGAAACCGACGGCGTAGGTCGCGAAGGCCAGGAAGATGGCGTTGAGCTCGCTGGTGGTCTCGGAGAAGAACACCTTGCTGAACACCAGCGTCGCCGCCGTGCCATAGAGGAAGAACTCGTACCACTCCACGACCGTGCCGGCCATCGAGGCGGTGACGACGCGCTTGAGTCCGGTGGTCTGACTTGAACTGTGATCGGCAGCACACATATGAGTGAGTATTCATGCAGGTCAAGATCGACACAATGGTCAGATCTGCAGGATATGTCTGCAAAAATGCAGATATGGCCGTACCGAGCGCCGACGATCTGCTGATCCTGCTCGCCGTCGGCCGCACCGGCCGCTATGTGCACGCGGCAGCGGCCCTCGGCGTCACCCACACCACCATCTCGCGCCGCATCGCCGCGCTGGAACAGACCATCGGCGCACGGGTGCTGACCCGCGTCGGCGCGGTCTGGGTGCTCACCGACCGCGGCCGCGAGGTCCTGACCGCCGCGGAGGCCGTCGAGGCAGCGGTGCATTCACTCGGCGGGGCATCCGGTCAGGCGCGCGTCCTCGAAGGCATGGTCCGCATCTCGGCCACCGACGGGTTCAGCGCCCATATCGCCGCGCCCGCCGCCGCCGCGGTCCAGCGCAGCCACCCCGCGGTGGCCGTGGAGATCGTCGCCGCCACCCGGCGCGCCAGCCAGCAGCGCTCCAGCGTCGATATCGAGATCGTGGTCGGCGAGCCCGCCGTGCAACGCGCGCAGGCGATCCGGCTGGGCGACTATTGTCTCGCGCTCTACGGCTCGCGTGCCTATCTGGACGAACACGGCGCCCCCGGCGGAGTCGGCGAGCTCGCCGACCATCCGCTGGTCTACTTCATCGAGTCCATGTTGCAGGTCGACGATCTGGACCTGGCCACCAGCTTCGCCCCGAGCATGCGCCAGTCGGTGTCCTCGACCAATGTCTTCGTGCACGTCGCGGCCACCCGCGCCGCAGCGGGTCTGGGTCTGCTGCCGTGTTTCCTGGCCGATCCGCACGACGATCTGGTGCGGGTGCTACCCGACACCGTGTCGGTACAACTGACCTACTGGCTGGTGACCCGGTCCGAGACGCTGCGCCGGCCCGAGGTGGCGGCGGTGATCGAGGCGATCGGGGATCGAATGACCGCTGAGCGTAATGCCCTGCTCGGCAGGCCCAGCTGAATATCGTGGTGGCATGCCCTTCCTGGAGACCGACTCGACCCGCGCGTACTACCGGCACTGGGCGGCTGTCGAACCCCGCGCCGCCGTCGTCTTCCTGCACGGCTTCGGCGAGCACACCGGCGTCTACCACCGCTACGGCTTCGCGCTCAACGCCGCCGGCATCGATGTGTGGGCCGTCGATCAGCTCGGGCACGGGCTCAGCCCCGGGGCCCGTGGTGATGTCGGCACGCTGTCGGACAGCTCGGCATTGGCCGAGGCACTCACCACCACCGTCGAGCGGGAGACCCCCGGTCTGCCGTTGATCGCGGCGGGCCACTCGTACGGGTCGGTGGTGACGCTGCTGCGCCTGGTGGAACAACCGGCGCGCTATCGGGCGGGCATCATCTCGGGCGCACCGCTGGCACCGGTGGCCGACCTGCTGGACGTCGACACCTCACTGGAGCTCGATCCGTCCTGGCTGTCCGGAGATCCCTTCTATCTCGACGCGCTGGAGAACGATCCACTGGCATTCGTCGCAGCGGACAGCGCACCGTTGGCCCGGGCGTTGGACGCCGCGTGGGACCGCTTCGGCTCCGAGCTCCCGACGCTGACGGTGCCCACCCTGGCCGTGCACGGGGTGGCCGATCCGATCGCCCCGATCGGTCCGGTGCGGGCCTACGCCGAGCAGATCGACGCGCTGCAGATCGCCGAGTTCCCCGGCGCGCATCACGACATCCTGAACGAAACCGTGCATCACGATGTCGCCACGACCGTCATTGCGTTCATCGGGACCACCCTGGGATGGCATTCTTACCGCGATGGCAATCGGGCTGAACAAAGACACCAAGCGTAGAGACACGAAGCGCACGCTGGTCAGACTGCTCGCGGCGCTGGCGCTCGTCGCCACCGTCCTCGGCGGATTCGCGGCGTGCCTGTTCACCGTCCGGTCCGACAACGAGGCAGCGACCACCGCCACCTCGGGGCCGGCCCTGGAGGGCAGTTTCAAGGTCGACATCGGTCCGACGGCGACGCCGGACGGCGAGCCGGTGGCGGGCTCGGCCCGCACCGAGACATGGGTGGCCCGTTCCACCTGCCGCGACGGCGACTGCGTCGCGACGGTCGCCGTGGTCAACCCCAAGGATCCGTCCGGCCCCCCGGCGCTGACGATGGTCTTCGATTACATCGACGGCGACTGGCTGACGGTGCGGGAGGCGCCCGACACGTGCAAGGTCGGTGACGCCGACGTCGATGTGACCGGATGGTCGATTATCTCGCTGCGGCCCAAGCTCGATGGATCGATGTCCGGGGAATACACCTGGGCCACCGCACCGGCTCTGTGCGCCAGTAAGCGGGCCGTGAACCTGTCCCCCACCCGCGGCACCGGCACCGGCATCGAGGCACCAGATCCCACCGAGGAACCGCCGCTGCGGATCTCGCCGGGCGCGGCGTTGCGCGGCACCTACAGCTACACCCAGACCTACCCGGAGACCGGTGAGGTGTTCCCCTCGCACGACTACCGCGCCACCACACACTGTCTGCGCACCGGGGAGCGCTGCGTGACGTTGATGTCGACCATCGACACCAACAACCTGTTCGTGATGCTGTACGGGGACCGGCGATTCACCGCGAACTTCCCGGAGGGCAACGCCCAGTGCACCGACGGTATCGGCACGGTGCGCCAGACGTCCCGTGATGAGCTACCGCTACCGCAGGGTCCCCAGGACCCGATCATCACGTTGACCGGAAAGTCGTTCCAGGACTACACCGGTGACTGCCCCGCCCAGGTCGAACTGGACGTGCGGATCCAGCGCACCGGGGATTAGAGCACCGGGACTACAGCGCCCGGGGCGAGCGAAGCGACGGGATTACAACGCCCGGGGCGAGCGAAGCGACGGGATTACAACCAGGTGTCCGGCGTGGTGGCGGTGAGGAACGCGTCCAGATCGTCGCGCCACTGGGCGGGCGTGTTCTTGTCCGGTTCGATGCCGGTGTACTCACCGCGGTAGAACAGCAGTGGCCGTGGCTTGATCGTCTGCGGTTCCGACATCGACTGCACCGCACCGAACACCACGAAGTGGTCACCGCCGTCGATCACCGAGTGCACCGAACAGTCGATGTGGGCCAGGCTGCCGTCGATCACCGGCGACCCGAGTTCCGAAGGTGTCCAGTCGATTCCGGCGAACTTGTCCGGCGCCCTGGACCCGAACTGCGCCGACACGTGCTGCTGGTTCTCGTGCAGCATGTTGACGCAGAACTTCCCGCTGGCCTCGATGGCCTGCCAGGCCCGCGACACCTTGGTGGGGCAGAACAACACCAGCGGCGGATCCAGCGACAGCGCGGCGAACGACTGGCACGCGAAACCGATGGGCACGTCCTCGTGCACCGTGGTGATCACGGTGACGCCGGTGCAGAACTGCCCGAGCACATTCCGGAATGTGCGCGCGTCGATGGAGGGCTCGGTTGTCACGGCTACTTGAAGCCGACGCTGAAGTCGTGACCCCACAGGCTGACCGCGGTGCTCTCCCGGGCGACCCAGTTGTGATCTTCGACTTCCAGTCCTTCACAACCGAATTCGATATCGAACCCGCCGGGGGTCTTGACGTAGAAGGACAGCATCTTGTCGTTGGTGTGCCGGCCAAGCGTCGCAGACATCTTCACCTTGCGGCGCAGCGCGCGGTCCAGGCACAGACCGACGTCATCGGATTCCTCGACCTCGACCATCAGGTGCACGATGCCGGTCGGGTTGGGCATCGGCATGAACGCCAGCGCGTGGTGGCGCGGATTGCAGCCGTAGAAGCGCAGCCAGATCGGATCACCGTCGGCCGGCCTGCCCGCCAGTTGCGGTGGCAGGCTCATCGAATCCCGCAGCCGGAAGCCCAGCACATCCTGGTAGAACGCCTGCGCTGCAGCGTCATCGTCACAGGTGAGCACCACGTGCCCCAGCCCCTGCTCGGCGGTGACGAACTTGTGCCCGTACGGACTGACGAACCGGCGGCCCAGGTACTGGGCGCCGTGGAAGGCCTCGAGCACATTGCCTGCGGGATCGTTGAACCGGATCAGACCCTCGACGCGGCGTTCGGATTTGTCCTCGCGGGTGCCCTCGGTGAAATCGACGCCGGCCTTGGACAGGGTCTCGCGCAGAGCCTGCAGGGCAGGCGCATCGGCCACCTCCCAGCCGGAGATGAGCAACCGGTCCTGGTCGCCGGGCACGATCACCAGCCGGGCCGCCATCTCGTCCATGCGGAGATAGAGCGCCCCCGGGGTCGTGCCGTCACCCTCGACCATGCCCAGCACCTTCAGCGCGAACTCGCGCCACGCCGACACATCGGTCGCCTCGATGCGCATGTATCCCAGCGCCTTGATGCTCATGTGCTAACCCCCGAGAAAATCAATGGTGAGCTTGTTGAACTCGTCGAACTTCTCGACCTGGGCCCAGTGTCCACACTGCCCGAATACGTGCAACTGCACGCGCGCAATCTGTTTGACTGCGACCAGCGCGCCGTCGAGCGGGTTCACCCGGTCCTCGCGGCCCCAGATCAGCAGCACCGGCTGGCGCAGCTTGTAGACCTCGCGCCACATCATGCCGAGCTCGAAATCCGCTCCGGCGAAGGACTTCCCCATCGCCCTGGTGGCGGCCAGCGAGTCGGGCTGGCTGGCGATGGCGAAACGCTCGTCGACCAGCTCGGGGGTGACCAGCTTCTGGTCGAAGACCATGATGCGGATGAAGGTTTCGAGATTCTCGCGGGTCGGTTCGTAGTTGAACTTCGCCAGCGCCTTGACACCCTCGGTCGGGTCCGGGGCGAACAGGTTGACGCTCAGCCCGCCCGGGCCCATCAGGACGAGCTTGCCGGCCCGGTCCGGGTAGTCCAGCGCGAACCGCACCGCGGTGCCGCCGCCCAGCGAATTGCCCAGCAGCGGGACCCGACCCGCGATGCCCAGATGATCGAGCAGGCCGAGCACGGCCTTGGCGCTGTAGCGGTTGTACTGCTCATGCTCGGTGTGCTTGTCGGAGTGCCCGTAACCGGGCTGGTCGATCGCGAGCACATGGAACTTCTCGGCGAGCACCGCGATGTTGCGGCCGAAGTTCGACCAGCTCGACGCACCCGGGCCACCCCCGTGCAACAGCACGATGGTCTGCCCCGTCGGGTCGCCCGCCTCGTGATAGTGCAGACGCATGGCCAGCTCGCCGGCCTGGACATCGGCGTAGCGCGAGGTGGATTCGAAGGTCACTTCTGCTGTGGCTGTCACGGATCAGACCATCGTGTCTGCGGGCGGCAGTCCGAACTCGTTGTTACCGAAGATCAGGTAGGCCCGTTCGGGTTCGTTGGCGGCATGCACCCGTCCGGCGTGGGCGTCACGCCAGAACCGCTGCAGCGGAGCGTCGCTCACCAGTGCGGTGGCACCCGCCGATTCGAAGAGCAGATCGATCGAGGCGATGGCACGCGCGGTCGCACGCACCTGATCGCGACGCGCACGGGCACGCAGCTCGAACGGAATCTCTTTGCCCGCCTCCAGAAGTGCGTACTCGTCACCGACGTTGCCGATCAGCTGCCGCCAGGCCGCGTCGATATCACTGGCCGCTTCGGCGATCCGGACCTTGGCGAACGGGTCGTCCTTGGACTTCTCGCCGGCGAACGCGGCACGCACCCGCTTGCCCTGATGCTCGACGTGGGCGTCGTAGGCACCGTAGGCCATGCCCACGATCGGGGTCGAGATGGTGGTGGGATGCATGGTGCCCCAAGGCATCTTGTAGACGGGTGCGGTGTTGTTCGCGTACCCGCCCGCGGTGCCGTCGTTCATCGCCTTGTAGGACAGGAAGTGGTGCCTGGGCACGAACACATCCTTGACGATGACGGTGTTGCTGCCGGTGCCCTTCAGTCCGACCACATGCCAGACATCGTCGATCTGGTACTCGGTACGCGGGATGAGGAAGCTGCCGAAGTCGACCGGGCGGCCGTCCTTGATCACCGGGCCGCCGAGGAACGCCCAGGTGGCGTGCTCGCTACCGGAGGACCACTGCCAGGCGCCACTGACCAGGTAGCCGCCGTCGACGACGGTGCCTGCACCCATCGGCGCGTAGGAGGAGGACACCCGGACCGTCGGGTCATCGCCCCACACGTCTTCCTGGGCCTGCTGGTCGAAGAGCGCGAGGTGCCAGTTGTGCACACCGATGATCGAGCTGATCCAGCCGGTGGATCCGCAGGCGCTGGCCAGTCGCCGGACCGCCTCGTAGAACGTGGTCGGGTTGGCCTGCAGGCCGCCCCACTGCTCGGGCTGGAGCAGTTTGAAGAAGCCGACCTCGTCGAGTTCGTTGATCGTCTCGTACGACACCTGGCGCCGATCCTCGGCGGCCTGGGCGCGTTCGCGCAGCTTCGGCAACAGATCATCGATGCCGGCGAGGACCGCCTGCACGTCACGCTGTTCAATAGACGTCACTGAATTGCCTCCCGGATCGAGATCGAGCACTGCACAAAGATTAGAACACGTTACGATTTGTGTCGAGTAGCGCGCTGAATCATCGGTTGGACCTGCGCATGTCCAGTTTTGTAACATGTTCTAGTTATGAGCGAAATGAGGGCCCGGCGTGACAGATGAGCCGCTCGGTAACCACGTGCTGGAACTGCAGGTGACCGAGGTTGTCGAGGAGACCGCCGACGCCCGTTCCCTGGTGTTCAGCCTGCCTGATGGAAGCGCCGTGCCCGCCGAAAGGCTGCGCTACGCGCCCGGCCAGTTCCTGACCCTGCGGGTGCCCAGCGAACGGACCGGTTCGGTGGCGCGCTGCTACTCGTTGTCCAGCGCCCCGACCATCGACGATCACCTCACGGTCACCGTCAAACGGACCGTCGACGGATACGCCTCGAACTGGCTGTGCGATAACGCGCACGCCGGTATGCGGATGCATGTACTGGCCCCGTCAGGGACGTTCGTGCCCAAGACCCTGGACACCGATTTCCTGCTGCTGGCCGCAGGCAGCGGGATCACCCCGATGATGGCGATCTGCAAATCGGCGCTGGCCGAGGGCTCGGGCCGGGTCGTGCTGGTATACGCCAACCGCGATGAGAAGTCGGTGATCTTCGGCGCTTCGCTACGGGACCTGGCCACCGAGTACCCGGACCGGCTGACGGTGATCCACTGGCTGGAGACCGTGCAGGGCCTGCCCAGCACCGCCGCGTTGACGACGCTGGTCCGCCCGTTCGCCGCGCATGACACCTTCATCTGCGGCCCCGGGCCGTTCATGACCGCCGCGGAAGCCGCGATGAAGGCCGTCGACGGACAGCGCATCCACATCGAGGTGTTCAAATCGCTGGAGTCCGACCCGTTCGCCGCGGTGGTTCTGGAATCCGACGATGACGACGATGCCGGCCCGGCGCAGGCCATCGTCGAACTGGACGGCACCACCCACGAGATCGAATGGCCCCGTAAGGCCAAGCTGCTCGACGTCCTTCTCGACAAGGGGCTGGACGCGCCGTTCTCCTGCCGGGAGGGCCATTGCGGGGCCTGCGCGGTGCTGATGCGCAAGGGCGATGTGGACATGGAGATCAACGATGTGCTCGAACCGTCCGATCTCGACGAGGGTTTGATCCTGGCCTGCCAGGCGCGGCCTTCGTCGGATTCGGTCGAAGTCACCTATGACGAATAGCGCTCGGGCTACCGTGCAACTGACCGGAGGGATGGCACCGTGAAGAGGTTTCTCGCAGTGACGGCAGCGGTGTGCGCCGCCGCCGCGCTGACCGCTCCGGCCGTCGCCGGGGCGGCGTCCAACACCGGCATGTCCTCGATCCCGGCGCCGGGCGGGACGTTGGAGGTACACGTCACCGCCGACTGCATCGAGGCGCAGGGCCGTTGCGTGTTCAACACCCAGATGAACCTGCTGACCCCGGAGGGTCCCATCGGCTTCCCCGGCGAGTTCTGGGCACGCCAGACGATCAACATCCGCAGCACCGACCGCAGCGTCTGGCAGGAGGCCAGCTACAGCGCACCGTCGGGCACACCGCCGGAGACCAAGGGTGCCAACAACAACAATGTGCTGTCCAAATCCCTGAAGGCGGTCAGCGGCCAGGAGATTTCGGTGACCTACTTCGGCGGTGGACCGCTTGAGCGCTTCCGCACCGACGGCTCCACTGTGCAAACCCAGTGGGCTACCGGCAGACCCACGACACACGCCGGCTTCATCGTCTGCTCGGCCGTCCACGTCGTCTATTCCGGGGTGAACTTCAACGCCCCGGCGGCGTGCGCGCAGACCACCTTCGGCTGACCTACGCCGGCGCGATGGCACCCACCGACCGGTTCCGTGCCCGCAAGCAGCCTCGACAGCAGCGATCGACCCAGACCCGCCGCGACATCCTGGATGCGGCTGCTCGCGTCTTCAGCGAGCACGGCTACGCCGCGGGCACCACGAATCGCATCGCGGCGGCCGCCGAGGTGTCGATCGGCTCGCTGTACCAGTACTTTCCGAACAAGGACGCGATTCTCGCCGCGCTGAGCGATGCGCACATCGAGGCCGGCACCACCCTGCTGGCGCAGCGGCTGCGCGACGGACTGCCCGAATCACTGGATGCCACGCTGCGACTGTTCGTCCGGGCCGCCATCGACAACCACCGGGATGACCCCGCGCTGCACCGGGTGCTGTTCGAGGAGGCACCCCGCTCGGCGGCCCTGTTGGCCCGGCTGCGCGAGACCGAGGCGCGCGGCGTCGCGGGTGTCACCGAACTGCTGCGCCACCATCCCGAAGTCAGCGTCGCCGACCCGGAATTCGCGGCCCGGCTGACCATCGCCACCATCGAATCCCTGGTGCACCGGCTCATCGTGCAACCGGTCGACATCACCCAGTTGGAGGACGAGGTGGTCCGGCTGCTGACGACTTATCTCAGCTGATCCCCCGGTCGCTGCGCTCCTGCCCGCCGTCAGCGCGGCAGTCCCAGCAGCCGCTCCCCCGCCAGCGTGAGCAGGATCTGCTCGGTGCCACCGGCGATGGACAGGCAGCGGGTGTTCAGGAAATACCGGACATCCGGGGAATCGACGATGCCCGCCCCGTCCAGGAAATCCATCACGGTCTCGGCCAGGCCCTGCCGGTAACGCACCCCGATCAGCTTGCGCACGCTCGACGGTGCGCCCGGATCGTTCCCGCCGACCGCCATCCGCGCGATCAGCTGGTCCAGTAGCGAACCCACCTGTGCCGCAATGATCAGCGTGCCCAGCCGGTCCGCCTCCGCCCCGTCGAGCGCACGATCGCCGATCACCGCGAGCAGATGCTCCATACCCTTGTCGAGTGCGCCGCCGGTGGCGATCGCCACCCGCTCGTTGGCCAGCGTGGTGCGCGCCAGCGGCCAGCCGCCGTCGACCTCGCCGACCACCAGCTCATCGGGCACGAACAGGTCGTCGAAGAACACCTCGTTGAACAGGGCCTCGCCGGTGATCTCGCGCAGCGGCCGGATATCGATACCGGGCGAGTTCATCTCGACCAGGAAGTAGGTGATTCCCTTGTGCTTCGGCACGTCGGGGTTGGTGCGGGCCAGGCAGATACCCCAGTTGGCGCGGTGGGCATTGGAGGTCCACACCTTCTGCCCGGTCAGACTCCAACCCTGCTTGCCATCCTGTTCGGTACGAACAGCTTTCGTGCGCAGGGCGGCCAGGTCCGAACCGGCGCCCGGCTCGGAGAACAGCTGGCACCAGTAGACGTCACCGGTCAACGTTCCCGGGATGAACCGGTCGATCATCTCCGGGGATCCCGCCGACAGGATGGTCGGCGCGGCCCACCACCCGATCGAGATATCCGGCCGCGAGACACCGGCGGCGTTGAGTTCGTCATCGATCACCAGCTGCTCGGCGGGAGTGGCGTCGCGACCGTACGGCTTGGGCCAGTGCGGCGCCAGCAGCCCCGATTCGGCCAGCGCGCGCTGCCGCTCCTGCTCGGGCAGCTCCGCGATCTTCGCTGCGGCAGCGGCGATCTCGGGCCGGATGCTCTCCGCTCCGGCCACATCGACGTGTAGCTGGCGACGGATACCGGCGCGGGTCAGCTCGACCGTCCGGCGCAGCCAGCGGGACTGCCCACCCAGGAACTGGGCCACCGCATAGGCCCGGCGCATGTACAGGTGCGCATCGTGCTCCCAGGTGATACCGATCCCGCCGAGCACCTGGATGCAATCCCTGGCGTTCTTCTTGGCGGCATCGATGCCGATCGCCGCAGCGACCGCAGCGGCGATCGAGAGCTGGTCGGCGTCGTCATCCTGGGCTGCCGCCGCGGCGTCCCCGGCGGCCACGGCGGCCTGCTGGCTGCGCAGCAGCATCTCGGCGCACATGTGCTTGACGGCCTGGAAGCTGCCGATCGGCTTACCGAACTGCTCGCGCACCTTCGCGTATTCGTTCGCGGTGTCCAGCAGCCAGCGGGCCAGCCCGGCGGCCTCGGCGGCCAGCACGGTGGCAACCAGATCCCGGACGCGCTGCGCCGGTGCGGTCAGTTCCTGCGCCGGGGCGCCGGAGAGCACCACCCGGGCCAGCGGGCGGGAGAAGTCGGTGGCCGCCAGCAGTTCGACGGTGACGCCGTCGGCGGCGCCGTCGACCAGCAACCAACCGTCCGAAGCCGGCAGCACGAAGACCCCCGCCGGGTCGGCGCCCAGGACGAACTCCGCGGTGCCCGTCGCGGTACCCGCCTCGAAGGTGATATCGGATCCGAAGGCGACACCGGCGCTGCGCTCACCGCCGGCCAGCGCCTCCAGCACCGCCGGATCGTCCACGACCAGCGTGGCCAGCGCCGTGGTGGCGAGCGGACCCGGCACCAGGGCGGCGGCGGCCTCGTCGACCATGGCAAGTAGATCGGTCACGGTGCTGCCCGCGCCGCCGAACTCCTCGGGGACCGCGACACCGAATGCCCCTAGTTGCGCGAAGGCCTCGTACGGACCCCGCCAGGCATCGGGTTCACCGAGCTCGACATTGCGGGTCGCGACGATCGCGCCGGAGCTCGCTGCCCAGCTACGGACCAGCTCACGGGCCGCAGCCTCATCTGATGTGTCGGCCTGTACAGACAACACGGACACCGGCAGCTCCTCGCCATTGGGTGAGAAGACTCCGCTTCCCACTAGAACGTGTTCTAATAGTGCCAGCGCACGGACGTCAAGTCGACCATTGTGACGGCCGCGACGCGCCGTTGTGATCTCCGAGCGGGGAGGTGAGCGATCAACAGTCGGCATGCGTATCGTTTTCCTCTCACGCGCATCACGAAGGAGTTGTCCGCCACATGTCGTCGCCTGCACAACCCGGATCGGGTTCTGACTCACCCCGTCAGGTGATGGCCGTGGCCGTTCTCTCCGAATCCGAGCTCGGCTCCGAGGCACAGCGCGAACGTCGCAAGCGCATCCTGGACGCCACCCTGGCCATCGCCTCCAAAGGTGGTTACGAGGCCGTCCAGATGCGCGCCGTCGCCGAACGTGCCGATGTCGCCGTCGGAACCCTGTACCGCTACTTCCCGTCCAAGGTGCACCTGCTCGTGTCCGCGTTGGGCCGGGAGTTCGAACGCATCGATGCCAAGACCGACCGCGCCACCCTGACCGGTGGAACCCCGTACGAGCGGCTGAACATCATGGTGGGCAAGCTCAATCGCTCCATGCAGCGCAACCCGCTGCTCACCGAGGCCATGACCCGCGCCTTCGTCTTCGCCGACGCCTCGGCCGCCGGCGAGGTCGATCACGTCGGCAAGTTGATGGACTCGATGTTCGCCCGCGCGATGAGCGACGGCGAACCCTCCGAGGACCAGTACCACATCGCCCGGGTCATCTCCGATGTGTGGCTGTCCAATCTGCTGGCCTGGCTGACGCGGCGCGCCTCGGCCACCGACGTGGCCAAGCGGCTCGATCTGGCGGTCCGCCTGCTCATCGGCGACGGAGAACAACCTAAGGTGTGACGGGTGCTTGAACCCGGCCTGCAACGTGCGCTCATCGCGGCGGCGGCCACCCCACGCCTGCTCGTCACCTCCGATTTCGACGGCACCCTCGCGCCGATCGTGAACAACCCGGCCGACGCCCGGCCGCTGCCGGAAGCGGCGGCCGCACTCGAGGCGCTGGCCGGTCTGCCCGATACCACGGCAGCCCTCATCTCCGGGCGTGCGCTGACGGTGTTGCGCGAGCTGTCCGGGATGTCGGCTGCGGTGCACACGGTCGGCAGCCACGGCGCCGAGTTCGACACCGGGTTCATCCGCGAGATTGACAATGCGTTGCTGGACACCATCATCGGTGAGCTCAACACGATCGCCGCCGGCCGTCCCGGGGTGACGGTGGAACCCAAACTCGCCAGCGTCGCACTGCATGTGCGCAATGCCTCCGATGCCGACGGTGCCACCGCGCTCGCGCTGGCCCGCGAGGCCGCCCTCTCCTGGGATGCCCATGCCACCGCGGGCAAGGCGGTACTGGAGTTCGCGGTGATCGTCACCGACAAGGGCGAGGCCGTGGACATCCTGCGGAACCGTTGCGAGGCAACGACGGTGGTTTTCCTCGGTGATGATGTCACCGATGAGAAGGCGTTCCGCCGGATGCGCGACGGCGATATCGGCGTGAAGATCGGCCCCGGCGACAGCCTGGCCGGTTTCCGGGTGGACTCCCCCGTCGAGGTGGCCGAGATACTGCGGTATCTGGCCGATACCCGCGCCGGGCTTGCCTGATCGGCAAGACTGATTGCCGATCGGCCCGGATGCCGCGCATCCTGGTGTCATGACCGAGACACCGCAGGCCGCAGCCCTGTTCGCCGAATGGGATGAGCGCTACACCCCCATCCTGGACCGGCTGCCCGGGCACCGGCCGAACGCCACCGTGGTCAACGAGATCAGCGGCCGCCCAACGGGTTCGGCACTCGATATCGGTTGCGGTCTCGGCGCCGATTCGGTGTGGCTGGCCGGGCAGGGATGGCAGGTGACGGGACTCGACGTCTCCCAGGTCGCTCTCGACCGGGCCGCCGAAACCGCCGAGCGGGCCGGCGTCCAGGTGAGCTGGACCCGCTCCCGCCTCGAGGACCTGACGCTGCCGCCCGGCGGTTTCGACCTGGTCGCCGCGCACTATCCGGCGCTGCTGCACTCACCGGGCCACGATGCCGAGCGGGCACTGCTGGCCGCCGTCGCACCGGGCGGGCTGCTGTTGGTGGTCCATCACGCCGATATAGATGTGGAGAAGGCGAAATCGCACGGGTTCGACCCGGCCGATTTCGTCGGCCACGACGATATCGTCGCCCTCCTCGGCGCGGAGTGGGATGTCACCGTCGACCGGGGCCGACCACGGGACGTGCCCGCGGGACTCGACGGCGAGCACACCCGCGATGACGTCCTGCTGGCCAGGCGGGCGCGCTGAGTCAGGCCGGCGGGCCGGAGGTGCGGCCCCGCACCAGTTCGGTGCCGAGCACCTCCACCACCGGCAGCCCCGTGCGGGGCGGGTTGTGCAGCAGATCCCCGGCGCGGCGGCCCTTCTCGATGCTGGGCTGGGTCACCGTGGTCAGCCCTCGTGCCAGCGCCTCGGGTACCCCGTCGAAACCCGTCACCGTCAGCTGCCCGGGAACGAAGATGCCGTGCGCGCGTAGGTAGTCCATCGCCGAGAGCGCCAACACGTCAGCGGTGCACATCAGCGCGGTGATGCGCGGATTCGCGGCGAGCGCGACCTCGGCGGCGGCGCCACCGGACTGCGGCAGATGTTCGTAACTCTCCACCACGGTCACCTTGGCCGGGTCGAGGCCGGCGGCACTCACCGCGTCGTAAACCCCGTGTACCCGCTCCCGCTGAACGTGGAAATGCGGCGAGTTCAATCGCGCGGGGTCGGCGACGATCGGCTTGGTGCTCTCATGCGGCCATTCCCTGCCCAGCCGCATGGTCAGCAAACCGATCTCACGATGCCCAAGTCCCACAACGTGTTCAGCGAGCTGGCGCATCGCGGCGCGATCATCGATACAGACCCGCGATGCGCCGGGCACATCCATGGGTTGGTCGACGACGACGATCGGCAGCTGACGTTGCAGCACAACTGGCAGGTAGGGGTCGTCATCGGAGGCCGAGTAGACGACGAATCCGTCGACACCGGCCGAGAGCACCGCGGCCGATCCGTCATCGACGCTGCGGTTGGGGCCTGCCGCCACCAGCAGTAGACCCTGGCCGGCCTCCTCACATGATTCGGCAAGTCCGGCAACGAAATCCAGGGCCGCCGGATCGCTGAAGGAGTAGTTCAGCGGTTCGGTGATCATCAGCCCGACCGCGCCGGCCCGCCGGGTGCGCAGCGATCGGGCGACCGGGTCCGGGCCGGCATAGCCCAAATCCTTTGCCGCGGCGAGTACGCGCTCACGCAGGTCGGCCGACAACTGGTCGGGGCGGTTGTAGGCATTGGAGATGGTGGTCCGCGAAACGTTGAGCTCGGCGGCCAGTGAGGCCAGCGTGGCGCGACGACGCGGCGCTGGGCTTCTGGACATGCCTCATGACGTTAGCGGACGGGGACCCGCACCATCCGGTTCCCCGTCCACACCACCAGCCAGATAACGCACGCAATGGTGACGATGACGAAACTCGGCGGCATGTTGAACAACGCCGAGACCGCCAGGCCCACCCAGACCGACAGCAGACTGATCACCGTGGAGATCGCCATCGCCGCCAGTGGTCGCGCGGTCAACATGATCGCCGTGGCGGCGGGTGTGACGACGAGGGCGAACAGCAGCAGCGTGCCGACCGCCTGCACGGCCATCGTGACCGAGAGACCGAGCAGCGCCATGAAGATGATCGACAGGGTCCGCACCGGCACGCCCTTGGCCTCGGCGACCTGCGCGTTGACCGAGGCGAACAGCAAGGGGCGGTAGATGATTACGACGGTCGCCGCGATCACCAGCAACAGCACGGTGAACGTGAGCAGTTGCTGGTGGGTGATGGCCAGCAGGTTGCCGAACAGCACGTTGGTCAGGGTCGAGGAGTTCTTGGTGGCCAACGAGTTGAAGAACAGCCCGAAACCGGTGGCCAGCGCCAGCACCGTACCGGTGGTGACCTCGCGGTCACCCGCCCGCTTGCCCATCGCCCCGATCACCAGCGCCCCGCCGATGCAGAACACGCCGAGACCGAGCACCACCGGAAGCCCCAGCAGCGCAGCACCTGTCGCGCCGGGCAGCCCGATATGTGCCAGCGCGTGCGCGGCGAACGCGGTATTGCGCACGATGATGAAATATCCGATCAGCCCGGCCGCCAGCGCCACCAGGGTTCCGCCGATCAGTGCGTTGCGCATGAAGGCCGACGTCAGGATCTGCCACCAGTTGTCCTGGTAGCCCAGCGCCAGGTACACCTGGGCACTGCCGCCCATCAGGTGGTCCTCATGTACATCTGCCCCTGCAGCGTGTTGGCCACCGCAACCGTGGTCCCGTACAGGTGCGTCAGCAGATCGGCGTCGACCACCTGGTCGATCGCGGCGTGGTGGGCGTGCCCGTCGAGCAGGTACACCGCGCTGTCGAGCACCGACAGCAGCGGATTCAGATCATGGGCCACAACGAGAATTGTCACCTCGAATTCGGCGTTCAGTCGGGCCAGCAACTGGACGATCTCATGCTGGTTGCGCAGGTCGAGCGCGGCGAGCGGCTCGTCCAGGATCAGCAGCCGGGGCCGCGACACCAGCGCGTTGGCCAGCGCGATGCGCTGCCGCTGGCCACCGGAGAGCTGTGACACCCGCCGGTCGGCGAACTCCTCGGCTTCGACGGCCCGCAGGGCCTCTGCCACCCGGGTCCTGTCGGCGGCGGTGACGCGGCGCAGGCCCCACCGGCGTCCGGTCAATCCCAGCATCACCGCATCCCTGGCGCGGATCGCCTCCCCGGCGCCGGCCACATAGTCCTGCGGGACATAGCCGATCAGTTGGTTGTTGGCGCCGGGTTGTCCGCCCAGCACCGTGACCGATCCGGATGCCGCGGGCAGCAGGCCGAGCACCACCTGCAGCAGCGTCGATTTACCGGAGCCGTTGGGGCCGATGACGGCCACGATGCCGCCTGCCGGGATCTCGAAGGTGCCTTCCGACCAGATCAGCCGGCCGCCCCGGACGACGCTCACATCGTCGAAGACCAGCGCGTTGTCGGGCACCGGGTCAGTTGACACCGAGAGCCTCGGCGAGGGCGGTGAGTTGGTCCACCTGCCAAGCCTCGAACGTCGGGGCGCCCGGCGCTACCGTTTCGGTCACATCGACCACCGGAATTCCGGCGGCCTCGGCGGCCGCACGCAGTTGTTCCGGGACCGAACCCTCGGTCTGGGTGTTGTAGATCAGCACGTCCACACCGCGATCCGTGAGCAGCCGCTGGAATGCGTCGAGGTCGGCCGGGGAGGGATCGGACTCGTTCGACGAAGCGACCTGATAGCCCTGCGGGGTGCGGTTGGCCAGCCCCAGTTCGGCTGCCATATCGTCGAACAGGCTCTCGGTGGCGGCGTAGCTCTTACCGGTGGCGCCGGCTTTGATCTCGGCGATGAGATCGCGGTAGGGCTGCAGTGCCTCGGTGAACTCGGTGTTCCGGGTGTTGAAGTAGTCGCCCGCGGCCGGGGCGAGTTCGGTGAGCTTGGCGGTCACCGCGGTCGCCACATCGGTGACGGCGACCGGGCTGTACCAGGCGTGCGGGTTGGCGCCATCGCCGTGCCCTTCGTGGCCGGACTCCTCGTGGCCGGACTCTTCGTGGCCGGGCTCCTCGTGGCCGGGCTCCTCATGCCCCTCGTGATCGTGACCCTCGTGATCCCCGGTGAGGATTGCCATCGCATCCACGACCGGCGCATCCGGGGCGGTGCTCTCGGCGAGTTTGGCTGCCCACTCGTCGTAGTGGCCGCCGTTGATCACGACCAACTGGGCGCCTTCGAAGGCCGCCGCGTCCTGCGGGGCGGGCTCGAAGTCATGCGGGTCGACCGAGGAGCCGGACAGCACCGTGGTCACATTGGCGCAGGATCCGGCGAGTGCGGAGACGATCTTGCCCCATTGATCGACGCTGACCACGACGTCGACGGGCTCGTTCGGGCAGTCCCCGGCCTGGGCCGCGGTCGACGCCGGAGCCGGTTCATCGCTCGTCCCGCAGGCACTGAGTGCGAAGGGGACGGCCAGCAGCAGGCCCGCGGCCAGCGCACGGGAGGACGCAAACGAGATCATGCCGATAACGATAACCGTTTGCATTAATAAACGCCGCATCGGAGGATGTCTTATTGATAATCGTTTCCATTAAGGAGTGAGATGTCCACCCCCGACCTTCTGCCCGTCACCGTCCTGTCCGGATTCCTCGGCGCGGGCAAGACCACCCTGCTCAACCACATCCTCAGTAACCGGCAGGGCCGCCGCGTCGCGGTCATCGTCAACGACATGAGCGAGATCAACATCGACGCGGCCCTGATCGCCGGTCAGGGGCACCTGGAGAGAACCGACGAGAAGCTCGTCGAGCTGACCAACGGCTGTATCTGCTGCACCCTGCGCGAGGATCTGGTCGAGGCGGTCGGCGCGCTGGCGCGGCAGAACCGTTTCGACCAATTGGTCATCGAGTCGACGGGGATCTCCGAGCCGATGCCGGTCGCGGCGACCTTCGATTGGGAGTTCGAGGACGGTTTTCAGCTCGGGCAGCTCGCGAAGCTGGACACCATGGTGACCGTAGTGGACGCCTCGACCTTCCTCGCCGAGATCGCCAGGGGTGAGGCGCTGGCCGACCGGGATCTATCGGCGGGTGAGAACGACGCTCGCAGCATCGCCGACCTGCTGACCGATCAGGTCGAGTTCGCGGATGTGTTGCTGCTCAACAAGACCGACCTGGTGAGTGCGGCGCGCCTGGGCACCGTCGAGACCCTGCTGCGCCGACTCAACCCCACCGCGAAGCTGATCAAGACCGATCACGGTGCTGTCGAGATCGCGGAGGTTCTGGGCACCGGGCTCTTCGATCCGATCGCCGCGGCGCAGACGCCGGGCTGGGACGAGGAGATTGCCGACGGGCACACACCGGAGACCGAGGAGTACGGAATCAGCTCCATGACGTTCCGGTCCGACCGGCCATTTCATCCGCAGCGACTCGGCGCCGCGCTCGCGCAGACCACCAGGGTGTTGCGCAGCAAGGGATTCTGCTGGATCGCCAGCCGACCCACGATTGCCGCGATCTGGTCGCAGGCCGGGCCGAACCTGGTGATCGAACCGGCCCAGTACTGGTCGAATACCGAGATCGCCCCCGGCCAGGAGATCGTGTTCATCGGCATCAAGCTGGACAGGGACAAGGTCAACCGACTGCTGAACGACGCGCTGCTCACCGATGACGAGATCGCCGAGGGCGAGGCGGCGTGGTTGGGCTATCCCGATCCGCTGCCGGCCTGGGGTGTGACCCAACAACATTCACACTGACACGCGCAACCGGCCGGGGGCGGTGCCCCCGGCCGGATTCCTGTCCTGCTCAGTGGTCGTGGCTCTGCTCAGTGGTCGTGGCCGACGGCCCCGCTCAGCTCGTTGGGCGTCTGCTCGAGCGTCACCGATTCGGTGACGGTGCCCGCCACCAGATCCACCAGGTGGATCTGCTTGGCCGCCGGATCGCTGACATACACCGATCCCTCTCGACCGAAGACCGCCGGTCCGGGCTGCTGCCAGTCGTCGGGTTCGGTCCACGCACCGGTCACCTGGATCGACTTCACCAGATCACCGGTGACCGGATCGAAGACATGCAACTTGCCGTCGGTGCCGAGGATCAGCGCCTCGGCCTGCGGTCCGCGTCCCAGTGAGCGGAACCAGTAGCTCACTCCCGTCGGGAGTTTCACCACGCGCATCTGGTCGGTGGTGGTGTCGATCAGCGCGAACTGTTCGGGCCGCTCCATCTCGGCGTCCGCGTCGACCTTCATGTCCCCGAGGACCACCGGCGAGTCCTCGTGGCCGCGGGTGTTGCCGACCCGTCCGTATGGCGTCGGGCTGGCGATCTTGGTGAACTGTCCGCCGGCGAACTCCAGCACGCCGTTCTCGCAGCCGAGGATCACGACTTCGTCTGCGGCCACGGTCTCACCGTGCACGCCCGGGCATTCCTCGCTGCGCGCGATCTCGCGTTCGCCGTCCAGGGCGACGGCACCGACGCGGGTGTCCGGGTTGCCGAGGGTGTGCAGCAGGGTTCCGTCCGCCAGGATCACCGCCACCCCGTGGTGCGGTTCCTCGGTGGTGAAGTTCCGGGTGGCCGGCATGCCGCCCTGCTCGAGATCGTGCGGATCGAAGGCGGTGATCTCGCCGGTGCCGTCGGCGAAGAGCACGGTGTTCTCGCCGTGCGGGGTGACGTGACCGGCCTCGACGGCCGGGAAGGTGTCCTCGGTGAGTTGGCCGGCCGCGGCGTCGAGGATGCGGAAACCGTCGGTGGTGGTGACGAGAACATGGCCGTGGTCTCCGGCCGGATTGACCCGTAGGAACCCGTCGAGCGGAATGTCCTGCTTCACGTCGAGCGTCTCACCGTCGAGGACGTAGAGGCCGCCGTCGTAGGTGGCGACCAGCGGCTCGGCGATCGGGGCGCTGGGCGCCGGCGTGCTGGAGGCCGACCCGGAACCAGCTGTGCTGTCGGTGTTTTCGCCGCCCGATGAACATGCAGCGAGGGCGGCGGCCGCAAAGGACACGGCTCCGGCACGGTAGAGCCACCGCGGATGGGACATTTTCGCTCCTTATCTGGCCTGCGGTTGTCGCAGGCCGGTGACGATGGCGTCGGTATTGGCGCGCATCATGTCGAGGTACGTCGCGCCCGATGTGCCGGGCGGACTGAGGGATTCGCTGTAGAGCGACACGATGCGAACCTGTATGCCGGCATCCTCGGACAGCACGCGGGCCAGCTTGTCCGGCTGTGAGGAGTCGACGAAGATGGCGGGCACCCGGGCGGAATCGATGGCGCCGACCAGTGATTGCAGATCCGACGGGCTCGGTGCGGCCAGTGTGGTGCCACTGGGCACGATGGCGCCGAGAACCGCGAAATCGAAGCGCTGCGCGAGATAGCCGAGCACGTGGTGATTGGTCACCAGCGTGCGGCGCTCCGGCGCCAACGTGCCGAATCCGTCGCTCATGGACCGGTCGAGATCATTCAGCGCGCGACGGTAGGCGTCGGCATTGCGGGACACCACCGCGGTGTCGATCCCGCCGACTTCGCGAGTGATCGCCTGCTCGATGACATCGACGGCGGTGATCATG
The DNA here is from genome assembly GCA_051306235.1 of Mycobacterium sp. Lineage (GTDB taxonomy): Bacteria > Actinomycetota > Actinomycetes > Mycobacteriales > Mycobacteriaceae > Mycobacterium. The sequence goes on from JBPPMV010000105.1 coordinate 24,932, forward strand.
CGCTGCGGATCGGTCCAGAAGTGCGGGTCCGGCATGCCTGCACTGTCACCGCCGGCGTACGGGATCGGGTCGATGTGGTCACCGACGGCCAGTGTCGGGACACCCTCGGATTGCGCACTTTCGACGTTTCGGGTGATGTTCTCTTCCAGACCGAGCCCGTTGTAGACGATCAGCCCGGCACCCCCCATGGCCGCGGCGTCCTGCGCGGACACCCCGAACGAGTGCGGGTCGGCGTTGGGTTGCATGAGAACCCGCACCGTCGCGGCGTCGCCGACCACATTGCGCACCACATCGCCGAGAATGTTGGTGGTCACGACGATCTCGCCGGTGCCGCCGGTGCCGCCGCATCCGGTGAGCAGCGCAACGATCAGCGCAACGATCAGCGCGAGGACCGCCGGCAGGCGGCTCATCGGCCTGCCTCGATCATCAGGCCCGGTGCCACCTCGCTGCGCAGCGTTCTGGCGATGCGCAGACCGTCGGCATAGTCGATCTCGTAGACCTCGCGGGCGGCCCCGTTGTTGACATAGGCGCGGTCGGAGTCGAGGTCGACTACCGGCTGCGGACCGTCTTGGGGAACGGGGCCGGGAAACAACGGAATACGCGCCGTCTCGGTCCGCGTGGCGACATCGAACGTGCTGAGCGTGCCATCGCGGCGCAGCACCAGCACGGTGCCGTCACCGGCGGTGTTGGTCGCCACCGCATCGGGCACCGGGATCAGCGTCCAAGAGCGCTGGCGGCTGTCGAGCACCCACACGTTCGCGGCGGCCACCCCGGCGAACACGTCGGCGCGGTCCCGGTGCTCCACGGCAGCCGGGCGTTGCAGCGGTGCGTCGGCCGGAAACGGTGCTGCGGTCACGGTCAGGTCCTTCTCACCTCCGGTGACCCGGACGGCGCCACTCTCGCAACCGAATACGACCGCGCGCCGGGTGGGCATCGCCCAGGAGACCTCCGGGCAGAACCCGGCCAACTCGGTGGTGCCCGCGTGAGCTGTCACCTGCAGGCGCCCGCCGGTGCTGACCGTGACCAGCCTGCTGCCGTACGGAGCCGCCGCGGCGGTGTCGGGAGGGACGGTCAGTCCCGCCTGCTCGGCGGATCCCCGTCCGAGGACCTCGCGATCGAGCAGTTCGATTGCACCCGAGCCTGTTCGGATGGCCACCGTGGAATTGCTCGCGCTGACCGAGGCCATCGGGACGTCGAGCGCCGCGACCTCGGCGGGTGTCCCGACGAAATAGTGGTAGTGATCGCCGTGGTCGAAGGTCCACGCCCCGGCGTCGACGACGGTCGTTCCCACGCCCGTCTGTAGGTAGGCGAACCGTCCGTCCCCGTCCAGGGCGGTGACCGGTCCATACGATCCGACCGGCGTCTCGACCTCCTCGACCGCGTCGTACACCGCGGTGGCACCGGATGCCGGGTCGACGAGCACCAACTTCGTCAGTGGCCCATCGGATTCCTGCGCACCGTCTTCGACGGCGACCCCGTCGCCGGTGCTCGCGGACGGTGCCTGCGCCGGTTCCGGATTGTCGGACGCGCATCCGGCGACGGCACAGGTGACCACCGCCACCGCGGCGGCCTTCCGCCAGCGGGTGCGCATGAGCGACAGCAGCGTGGAGCCGAAGAAGAGCAGCACCGCGACACCCGCGATCGTCGCGCCGCCTGCAGTTCCGGCATACCAGGAGATCAGCAGGCCCAGGTAGACAGCGAGGGATCCGATGACCGCGGACAACGCCATGATCCGGGGTATCGATGTCGCCCAAGCCAGTGCCGCGGCCGGTGGGGCGACCAGCAGTCCGAGCACCAGCAGGGTGCCGACCACGTGGAAAGAGGCGACCATTGCCACCGCCATCAGCACCGTCAGGGCCGGGATCGCCAGGTGCGGGCGCAGGCCGAGGGTGGCGGCCTTACGGGGGTCGAAGGTCACCGCCACGAAGGCACGGTGCCCCACGATGACGGCTACGAACGTCAGCAGCAACGCGACACCGAGGATGATGAGATCTGTAGGCCGGACCGCGAAGACATCACCGAACAGGAAGCCCGTGAGATCGACGGCGAAGCTCTGGGACCGGGACACCACGATCACACCGAGCGCGAGCATGCCGACGAGCAACAACCCGATGCTGGTATCCGAGGAGAGCCGCGACGATCTGCCGATCGCGGCGACACCGAAGGCCATGATCAGCGCCGCGACCAGGCCGCCGGCCATCAGGCTGACGCCCAGCAACGCCGCGACGGCCACCCCGGGAAGCATCCCGTGCGTCATCGCCTCACCGAGGAAAACGCTGCGGCGCAACAATACCCAGCAGCCCACCAGGGAGCACAAGCAGGCGGCGATCACCCCGGCCACCAAGGCTCGCAGGACCATGTCCGCCTGGAAGGGGTCGGTGAGCCAGGACGTCATGCCGTAGAGTCTTATCAGTAATGACTCTCATTTTCAATAAGGTGAGCCTCGTCACCACCCCCATCGAGGTGTCCGGGATCGACTTCGGCCATTCCGGCACAACGGTTTTCCGTGGGCTGACGCTGTCGATCACGCCGGGGTCCGTGACGGCCGTCGTCGGGTCCAACGGCTGCGGGAAGTCGACGCTGCTCGGACTGCTGGCCGGGGTGCACCGCCCCGACGCAGGCATCATTCACGCCGATACGGGCAGCATCGCCTTCGCCGTGCAGCGCAGCCGGGTCACCGACTCGTTTCCCCTGACCGCGGCCGAGGCCGTCATGATGGGCCGATGGCCCCGGCTCGGACTGTTGCGGCGGCCCAAGTACATCGACCGCGCAGTCGTCGAACACTGGCTGACCGAACTCGGTCTCGCCGAGCTGCGGCACCGCACCCTCGGTGAACTGTCCGGCGGCCAGCGCCAACGCGTCCTGCTGGCACAGGCATTCGCGCAGGAGGCTCCGCTGCTCCTGCTCGATGAACCGACCACCGGCTTGGACGCCGAATCGGCAGCCCTGGTGATCACCCATCTCACGCGGCTGGCGGCCGACGGGACGACGGTCATCGTCGCGACGCACGACACCGCGGTGATCGCCTCCGCCGCGCAGCGGATCGACCTCGACGAACACCGGCGCGCACTAGGCTAGAAAGCCGTGACTCCGGAAAGCATCGATCTCAATGCCGATCTCGGTGAGGGATTCGGGGTGTGGACGCTCGGCGACGATGACGCCATGCTCGACATCGTCACCTCGGCGAACGTGGCCTGCGGCTTCCATGCCGGTGACCCGGCGGGCCTGCTTCGAGTCTGCCGGGCGGCCGCCGAACGCGGTGTTCGCATCGGCGCTCAGGTCAGCTATCGGGATCTGGCCGGCTTCGGCCGACGCTTCATCGATGTCGATCCCGTCGAGTTGACCGCCGAGGTGATTTATCAGATCGGCGCGCTGTCCGCACTGGCCACCGCCGCGGGGACCTCGGTGAGCTATGTCAAACCTCATGGGGCGCTTTACAATTCGATAGTCACCCATGAGGCGCAGGCTCGCGCCGTGGCCGCCGCCGTTCACGCGGTGGATCCGGGGCTGCCGGTGCTCGGGCTTGCGGGCTCAGTGTTCTTCGACGCGGCGGGCGAGCTCGGGCTACGCACCGTCGCCGAGGCGTTCGCCGATCGGGCCTACCTTCCCGACGGCCGGCTGGTGTCCCGTCGCGAACGCGGCGCGGTGCTGCACGATGCGGAGCAGATCGCCGAGCGGGTAGTGACCATGGTCACCGACGGCCGGGTCACCGCGCAGGATGGTTCACAGATCCCGATCATCGTCGAATCGGTTTGTGTGCACGGTGATTCGCCCGGTGCGGTGCAGATTGCCGCGGCGGTGCGGGCGGCACTGGGTGCCAACGGCCTGGCGCTCACACCGTTCAGCTAGTCGGTTCGGCATCCCTGTTGGCGCCGCCGACGACACTGGCGAGCAGCCCGGGCAGCGCCGACTCGACCTCGTCGACGCGCAATTTCTGATACGTCAGTCCGTCGATGACCAGACGCTCGGTGACGCCCGCCTCGCGCAGGATCTTGAAATGGTGGGTCGCGGT
>JBPPMV010000106.1:0-6821 GCA_051306235.1 Mycobacterium sp.
ACCTTCCAGGCCATCGCCGAACGCGCGAATCTGACCCGGCCGGCGATCAATCACTACTTCGCCAACAAGAAGGATCTGTACGGGCACGTGCTGGCAAGCACCAATACCGCACTGTTCAACGCCGGTGTCGACGCCGCCGCCGACCAGACCACCCTGGTCGGCAAACTGTCGGCCTTCATGACCGGGATGCTGGCCGCGCATCGGGAGTTCGATTCGGCGGCGGCCTTCCTGGTGACCTCCATGCTGGAGGCCTACCGGCATCCCGAGCTCAAGAACGACGCATACGCGCCTCGCGATGACGTCCGCGAGTTCCTCAGCAGCGCTGTCAGCGACGCCGTGGAAGGTGGCCAGATCGGCGCCGGCGCCGATGCGGCCGCCCTGGTCGAGATGTTGCTGGTATTGATGTTCGGCATGGGCTTCTACGCCGGGTTCGTGGGCACCGATGCCGAGGTGGCCGCGGTACTCGATAGGTTGCAGAGGTTGTTGTCCAACGATCTGTGGAAACTGCAGGAGCCCGCCGCAAGCTGACGGCACCGGGCCCCGCCGAGGAGGGTGGCCCGGATGGACCAGCAGACCGTCGGCTTCATCGGCCTGGGGAACATGGGCTTCCCCATGGCCCGTCGTCTGCTCGACGCCGGACACCGGCTGACGGTGTTCGACACCCGCACCGAGACGCTCGACCGTGCCGCCGAACTCGGCGCCATCCCCGCGGTGTCACCGAAAGATGTTGCCGACCAGGCAGATACCGTGTTCGCCAGCCTGCCGTCGGTGCAGGCATCAGCGGAGGTGGCCGCCGAGATCGCGGGCGGATCCCGCGTCGGTCGCTATATCGACCTGTCGACCGTGGGTGCCCATCAGGCCGCGCAGACGCACGCCGAGCTGGCCGCCGTCGGGATCGCAGCCCTGGACTGCCCGGTCAGCGGCGGGGTACGCGGTTCCGAGAACGGGACGCTGGCCGTGATGGTCTCGGGGGCCCGCGCGGCATTCGACGCCGTTCGGGATCTGCTGGAGACGCTGGGAACGCCCATCTTCATCGGCGAGCAGCCCGGTACGGCCCAGACCATGAAGCTGGCCAACAACCTGCTGGCGGCCACCACGCTGGCCGCGACGGCCGAAGCGGTGGTGCTGGGCGTCAAGGCCGGACTGGACCCGAACGTGATGATCGAGGTCTTCAACGCCGGCTCGGGTGCCACCCATGCCAGCCGCGACAAGTTCCCGCGCGCCATCCTGCCGCGGACATTCGACTTCGGTTTCGCCACCGGCCTGATGGTCAAGGACCTTCGGTTATGCCTGCAGGAGGCCGCCGAACTGGGGCTGGCTCTGCAGGTGTCGGAGGCCGTGGGGCAATGTTGGGAGACTGCCCTGGCCGATCAGGGCGCGGACTCGGATTTCACCACGATCATCCGGCCGATCGAGGACGCCGCAGGCGTCATCGTCGACGGCCGCCGGCAGGAGAGGAACGGTCTCATATGACCCGCGTTGACCCGATACGTCCCAAGGAGTGGCCCCCGCAGATGCGGGAGGCACTGGCGGCGATGAACCCGCCGGTGCGCCGGCACCCGCCGCTTCCGACCGAGGGGCGACCCAAGGGCCTCAACGTGTTGGGCGCGTTGGCATATCACCCGGAGTTGGCGCACGCGTTCTTCACCTTCAACGGACACCTGCTGTCGGCGACATCGCTGACCCCGCGCCAGCGTGAGCTGCTCATCCTGCGCACGGCGGTGCTGCGGCAGTCCGAGTACGAATGGGCCCAGCATGTGATCATCGCCGGCGACGTGGGCATTTCCCGTGACGAGGTCGCGCAGATCGCCTGGGGGCCGGATTCCTCGCTGTGGTCGGAGGCCGACGCGGCGCTGCTGCGCACCGCCGACGAACTGGTGTCCGACGGGATCATCGGGGACGCCACCTGGGCGACGCTGAACGCGCACCTGAGCACGCAGCAGATCCTGGACGTCATCTTCACCGTCGGCGCCTACGAGACGCTGGGCTGGATGCTGCGGTCCTTCGGGGTCGAACTCGACGAGGATGTCCGGGCGCACCTGACCGGCAGCTGAGCACCCGCCCCAGGCATGAGACACCGGCGCTGTGACCCGGCTCTCATGCCCTGGGTGGGTTCATCTCCTACTGCGGTCGTATATCAAGATCGACCCCGGGCACGATGCCCGATCGGACCTCAGTTCGTAGCGTCGAATCATGACACAAGCACAACCCCTGAGGGGGTCTCCGGCGGCATCGATACCGTTGCCGCGCATCAATTATCGGCAGTGGCCGGCCCACATCAAGGCTTTCCTGCGCGCCACCTTCCTCGCCCCGGTGCGGGAAAGCCGCACCACATCGAGCCATCGTGCGGTCCAGCGGGAGGCCTTCATGGAGGACGCCGCGATGGCCCGCGAGATGTTCCGGCTCTAACCGCTGCGCTGTTCGAGCACCCGGACAACCTCGTGCAGTGGGTCGGGCGAGGTGGCCACGTCACCGATGAACGGGTGTGACAGCTGCAGGACGAGGAACAGGTTGGTGGCGACGAGTACGCCGACGATCGCCACCATCGGGTAGTGCATCGACGGTTTCGCCACGCCGTAGATGATCGCGGTGCCCAGCACCAGTGCGCTGGTCAGGAAGACCACCGCCCACAGCGGCCACGGCGGCCCGTCGTCATCGTGCGCCTGCATGATCCGCACCGTGCGCGCCTGACTCACCTTGTCGAGATTGCCGAAGGATGTTGCAACCAAGGACTTCTGCATGTCATTGCCCGGCACAATCCGGCCGTAGGTCCGATACAGCTCGGTCAAGGCGCCGTCCGCCTCCGCCGAGCGGGTGCCCGGCCACTCCGCGATGGCCGCCCGTTCATAGTCCAACAGCTGCTGCCGGACTTTCTCGGCATCGGCGGCGTCGAAGATATCTGCATCCCTTGCCAACTGGACCGCCGCCGCGCCCTCCGCCCGTGCGTTGCCATCCGCGGTGTTGATGTGGCCCCACATGGATGAGACGACGAAACCGATGAAGAAGGCGTAGACGAAACCGATCACGCCGTAGGCGAACCGGGTGACGTCGTTGTGCTCCTCACCGGCCAGATGCGGGTATCGGCTACGTACGAGGCGCTGCGTCAGGAGCGCGCCGCCGGCGAACAGCACGATCAGGATGACCAGGAGGAGCCCCGCCGGGATGTTGCCGACAAGCCAAGCACTCATGGGCTGACTGTAGACGGGCTACATCCGCAGGGTGATCGCCAGCAGCGCCAGCACACCCAGGCCGGCGATCATCGCGGCGACGATCGAGGCAATCGAATAGCGCATCGGTCCGTAATCCGCCCGCAGCGCGGCCATCTCCTGCCGGTGCTGGATCCAGGCCAGGATCAGCGCGGTGATGCCGATGACGACCATGACGGCGGCGACGACCTGCGGGCTGATGAAAGGCTCGCGTAGATTCTCGCTCTCGGAGAGAAGCCGGAAGATCTGGAAGATGGTGAACCCGAACGCGATCAGCGAGGTGGCCGTCCTGGTCCAGGCCATCAGCGTGCGTTCCAGCGCCAGCCGGTTACGTTCGGCGGCGAGCCGGGTGTTCGGGTCCAGCGGCCGATCGGTCATCGGCACCAGCATGACACCGTGCTGCCCGGTCAGCCCGTCGGCGCGCCGACCACCGAGAGCAGTTGCAGCTTCTCGTAGCTTTCGCTGCCGGGGGCCGCGGTGAAGACCAGCAGGGTGTGCGATTCGTCGGGGTCCAACAGGATCTGACAGTTCAATTCCAGAGCGCCCACCTGGGGATGGTTGTAGCGCTTGACCTCTCGCGGCCTGATACCGACCTCGTGCTCCTTCCAGAGGTCCCGGAATTCCGCACTCTGATCGGTGAGCAGTTCCACGAACCGGGCCGCCCTGGAGTCCGGCCCGCGCAGTGTCGCCACGCCCCGTAGTCCCGAAACGTAGAGCCGCGAATAGAATTCGTGGTCCTCGGCCGGGTGCAGATTGCGTGCCGCGTGGTCGGTGAACCACCGGTAGCCGATGCTCCGCGACGGCCCGGTGTGGCGGCACAGGTCGCCGACCAGCGCCGTGCCCAGCGGGGTCTGCCGCAGCGTCTCGCCCAGCTCGGTGACGATCTCGGCCGGTGTGTCGGTGAGCCTGTCGAAGATCCGCAGCATCCCCGGGCTGATGTGGTCGGTGCCCGAGCCCCGCGGCGGCGGCCGATGCCCGGCCAGCCGGAAGAGGTGGTCCCGCTCGTCCCGGGACAGATGCAGCCCCTGGGCGATCGAGGCCATCATCTGCTCGGAGGGGTGTGGCCCGCGTTCGCGTTCCAGCCGCGCGTAGTAGTCCGTCGACATGTGACACAGCGCGGCGACCTCCTCGCGGCGCAGCCCGCTGGTGCGCCGGCGCGGCCCGCGTGGCAGTCCGACATCCTCCGGCTGCAACGCCCCGCGGCGCCGGACCAGGAACTCCGCCAGCCCTGCTCGATCGATCATGCCTGTCATTCTGCCGACATCCGGGTGGCGCAACCACGGATCGTCAGGCCGTGGCTACGGTTCTGCCGCGCAGGCAGTGTCGTAGCCATGCCACGCAAAGCCATGCCACGCAAACACTACGACCTCGCCATCGCCGACCTGACGGGCACACGAGCGGTGGTGACCGGAGCCAGTGACGGGATCGGGGTCGGCATCGCCACCGCCCTGGCCCGGGCGGGCGCCGAGGTGATCATGCCGGTCCGCAATCTGGCCAAGGGAGAGTCGGCTGCCGCCGGGATCCGGGCGCAGTATCCGCATGCGAAGCTGACCTTGGAGGCCATGGACCTGTCATCGCTGCCGTCGGTGGCGGCGCTCGGGGCGAAGCTCCTGGCCCAGGGAGCTCCGATCCACCTGCTGATCAACAACGCCGGGGTGATGACCCCGCCCGATCATCAGAGGACCGCCGACGGATTCGAGCTGCAGTTCGGGACGAACCACCTGGGCCACTTCGCGCTCACCGGACACCTGCTGCCGCTGCTGCGCGCCGGACGCGCACGGGTGACGTCGCAGACCAGCGTCGCCGCCCGCAGTGGCACCATCAACTGGGACGACCTGAACTGGGATCGCAGGTATGACGGGATGTCGGCCTACCGGCAGTCCAAGATCGCCTGCGGACTGTTCGGGCTGGAACTCGGCAGGCGCAGCGCCGCCGGGGGCTGGGGAATCACCAGCAACATCTCGCATCCCGGTGTCGCGCCGACGAGCCTGCTGTCCGCCCGCCCCGAAGTCGGACGGGCCGAGGACACCATGGGCGTGCGAATGATCCGGTGGCTCTCGGCGCGCGGTCTCGGGGTCGGGACGGTGGACAGCGCGAAGCTCCCCGCGCTGATGGCGGCGACCTCGACGGAGCCCGGCGTGTTCTACGGGCCCCAGTGGCCGGGTAACGCCGGGGGCCCGCCCGGCCCGCAGGAACTCTGGAAACCGTTGCGCGACAGCGTGAGCGCCGACCGCCTCTGGGCGGTGTCGCAGGAGCTCACCGGGGTCAGGTTCGGGTGATCCACACCGGTGGCGCGGCACCGTCTGATAGACAGATGTCCGGCCGAGGGACGCGTCCGGCCAACAGACGGGAGCAACGATGACGGCGCCGGCTGCGCTCACCGGGATCGACCTCACCGACCTGGACAATTTCGCGTCCGGCTTTCCCCATGAGCTGTTCGCCCTGCACCGTCGCGAAGCACCGGTCTACTGGCACCATCCCACCGAGCACACCCCCGATGGAGAGGGGTTCTGGTCGGTCGCGACGCATGCGGAAACGCTGGCCGTCTTCCGCGACCCGGAGACCTTCTCATCGGTGACCGGCGGCAGCCGGCCCTACGGGGGCACGCTGCTGCAGGACCTGGCCGTCGCCGGTCAGGTGCTCAACATGATGGACGACCCCCGGCACTCTGCGGTCCGGCGGCTGGTGAGTTCCGGGCTGACACCGCGGATGATCACGCGGGTGGAAGACGATCTGCGCACCCGTACCCGTCGGTTGCTCGACGGTGTCGTACCCGGTGAGCCGTTCGACTTCGTCGTCGACATCGCTGCCGAACTTCCGATGCAGATGATCTGCATCCTGCTGGGAGTGCCGGAGTCCGAGCGACATTGGCTGTTCCATGCCATCGAGCCGCAGTTCGATTTCGGCGGATCCCGCAAGGCCGAAGTCGGCCAGATGTCCAGCGAGGAGGCCGGGACGCGCATGTACGTCTACGGCCAGGAACTGATCGCGGCCAAACGTGCCCACCCGACCGATGACATGTTGTCGGTGGTCGCCAACGCGTCCGCCGATGCCGGCATCGAGCTCTCGGACCTGGAGCTGTACCTGTTCTTCAGCCTGCTGTTCAGCGCGGGTGCCGAGACCACCCGCAACTCGGTGGCCGGCGGGCTGCTGGCGTTGATCGAGCACCCCCAGCAGCTGGAGATGCTGCGGGCCGATCAGGGCCTGCTGCCGACCGCGGTCGAGGAGATGGTCCGCTGGACCTCGCCGTCGCCGTCGAAACGGCGCACCGCCACCCGAGCCGTCGACCTCGGCGGCTGCCGGATCGAGGCCGGGCAGAAGGTGCAGATCTGGGAGGGTTCGGCCAATCGGGACGAGTCGGCGTTCCGCGATGCCGGCGCCTTCGAGGTGACCCGCTCACCGAATCCACATCTCGGATTCGGTCAGGGTCTGCACTACTGCCTGGGCGCGAACCTGGCCCGGCTCGAACTGCGGGTGCTCTTCGGGGAGTTGCTCGACAGATTTTCGGCGATCCGGCTCGTCCAGCCGGCCGAATGGACCCGAAGCAATCGGCACACCGGGATCAGGCATCTGGTGATCGAGGCATATAGATAGCGTGCCGGAACTTCAATCTCT
>JBPPMV010000107.1:0-39887 GCA_051306235.1 Mycobacterium sp.
ACCCGATCGACAGCATCACCGCCTACAAGGGACAGATCATCTACGACACCCCGGCGACCGAGTCCAAGGCCGAGACACCGGTGCCGTATCTGCAGTGGCAGCCCGCACCCGGGGTGAGCCCCCACCGCTCCGCCGGGCGGCACCCTCACCGACCTGATCCTGCCGCCGCCCGCGGTGCCCGGTCAGATCTCGCCGGCCGGGCCGGTGCCACCCCCGCCGCCGATGGGCGCGGGACCCCTGCCGGGGCCGGCCCCGGCACCAGTGGAAGGGGCGGGCGGATGACGTCCAGAACGTTGAAGTGTGCGGCGCTCGGATCCGGTGTGCTGGTGCTGGCCGGCTGCCAGTTCGGCGGGTTGAACTCGCTGAACATGCCGGGCACCGCAGGGCACGGCTCGGGTTCCTACACGATCACCGTCGAGCTGCCCGATGTTGCGACGCTGCCGCAGAACTCACCGGTAATGGTCAACGATGTCACCGTCGGCAGCGTGTCGGGTATCGAAGCGGTACAGAAGCCGGACGGCACGTTCTACGCCGCGGTGCAGCTGTCGCTGGACGGCGATGTGGACCTGCCCGAGAACTCGACGGCCACCGTCGCGCAGACCTCGCTGCTGGGGTCTCAGCACGTGCAGCTCACCGCGGCCGTCGACGACGGGATCGGCAAGCTGAAGCAGGGCTCGAACATCCCGCTCGGCGCCATCGGCCGGTACCCGACCACCGAGGAGGTGCTCTCGGCTCTCGGTGTGGTGGTCAACAAGGGCAATCTCGGTGCGCTGCAGGACATCACCGACGAGGCCTACGCCGCGGTAGCGGGCCGGACCGGCAGCTTCGCCGATCTGCTGCCCCGACTGGCCGAGCTGACCGCATCGCTGGATCAGCAGACCGATGACATTATCACCGCCGCCGAGGGGCTCGACAGGTTCGCCTCGATCCTGGCCCGTAGCAAGGACAACCTGGGTCGCACCCTGGACACCCTGCCCAATGCGCTGCTGGTGCTCAACAACAATCGCGCGAACATCGTCGACGCCTTCACCGCGCTGCGCAGCTTCGCGACCGTCGGTGCCCGGGTGCTCTCGGAGACCAAGACCGACTTCGCCGCCGATATGAAGGACCTGTTCCCGGTCATCAAGGCACTCAACGACAATGCCGATGTCTTCATCAAGGATCTGGAGTTCCTGCCGACCTTCCCGTTCCATTACAAGTATCTGCGTAACGCGGTGCGCGGTGACTACCTGAACGTGTTCGTCACCTTCGACCTCACGGTGCGGCGGTTCGGCGAATCGGTGTTCACCACATCGTTCTTCGATCCGAACATGAAGCGTCTCAGCGAGGTGATCAACCCGCCGGACTTCCTGACCGGCGCGATGGCCAACCTCTCCGGCCAGGCGGCCGATCCGTTCAAGATTCCACCCGGTACCGCGACACAGCACGACGGGGGGACGCCGTAATGCTGACCAAGTTGACGCGTGTGCAGTTGTCCATCTTCGCGATCGTCACGGTGCTGACCGTGACGGCGATCTCGGCGTTCTATCTGCACGTTCCCGCCGCGCTGGGTATCGGCACCTACAACATCTCCGCCAAGTTCGTGGCCGGCGGCGGGCTCTACCAGAACGCCAACGTCACCTATCGCGGTGTGACCATCGGCCGCGTCGAGTCGGTCGGTCTGGCCAATGACGGTGTGGTGGCGCAGATGCGGCTCAACACCGACACCGAGGTCCCGGAGAACGTGACCGCCACGGTCAAGAGCGTGTCCGCGGTCGGTGAGCAGTACATCGATCTGGTGCCGCCCAGCGACGAAGATGGTGGCGCATCACCAGGCCTGCTCCGTGACGGCACGAACATCGGGGTGGACCGCACCGCGATCGGGCAGGACATCGCGGGGACGCTCAAGCAGGCCGACGATCTGGTGGCCAGTGTCGGCGATGCGCGGATCCAGGACCTGCTGTCCGAGACGTTCAAGGCGTTCAACGGTTCCGGACCCGAGCTGGCCCGGCTGATCCAGTCCGCGCGCGAGCTCATCGACGAGGCGAACGCCAGCTACGGCCAGACCACCAAGCTGATCGACCAGGCCGGGCCGCTCCTGGACTCCCAGATCACCGCCGGTGACGATATCCGGTCCAGCGCCGACGGGCTGGCTCGGCTGACCACCGAGATCGCCAATGCCGACCCGCAGTTCCGCGAGACGCTGCAGACCGTGCCCGGGGCCGTCGCCGAGGCCAACACCACCTTCGAAGGCATCCGGCCGACGTTCCCGGTGCTGGCCGCCAATCTGGCGAACGTCGGCCGGATCGGCGTCATCTACCACAAGTCCATCGAACAGGCGCTCGTCATCTTCCCGGCGCTTATGGCCGCGCTGATCACCGTCGCTGCCGGTGTGCCCGCCGATGAGGGCGGCAAACTGGACTTCAAGATCAACCTGGGTGACTCGCCGCCGTGTTCGACGGGGTTCATCCCGCCCTCGGAGATCCGGTCGCCCGCCGACACCACCTTGCGTGAGCTGCCGACCGATCTGTACTGCAAGACCGCGCAGAACGATCCGGCGGTGGTGCGCGGTGCGCGCAACTACCCGTGCCAGGAGGTTCCCGGTAAGCGCGCTCCGACGGTGCAGCTGTGCCGCGACCCGGTCGGCTATGTGCCGATCGGCAGCAACCCGTGGCGTGGACCGCCGGTGCCCTATGGCACTCCGGTCACCGACGGACGGAACATCTTCCCGCCGAACAAGTTCCCGAACATCCCGCCGGAAGCGGATTACGATCCCGGGCCGCCCGCGGTGCAGCTGCCCCCGGGTGTGCAGCCGGGCCCCGGTCCCGCGCCGAAGGCGCCGTTCAACAATCCGGTACCGCCGAACGACAACGGTGTTGCGCCGCCGTGGCCGTACTATGCGCCGCCGGATCAGGTGCTGCCGCCCTACGGTCGCCAGGTACCGATGCCGCCGTTGCCGCCGGGCACGCCGATCTACCGGCCCCCGGGCTCTGAGGCACCCGGCCTGGCGCCTCCGCCGGAGGCGTTGCTGCCGCCGCCGCCGGCGCCGGCTCCGGCACCTGGGCCCGGTCCACTCCCGGCCGAACAGCCCCTTGCCAGCGCTTCTCTGACGAGCACCTACGATCCGAAGACGGGTGTCTTCGCCGACCCGGCGACCGGCGCCACCGGGGTGCTCGCAGCCGGTGGCGACGATTTCACCCCCGCGGAGAATTGGGTGGATCTGATGATGGCTCCGAGGCAGATGTAGATGGCCGAGGACAACGGCCCAGAGGACAGCACAGCGAACGGCACGGAGACGGTTTGGAAGACAGCTTGGACAACGGCACCGAAGGTTCGGACAGCACGGAAAGCGCCGAAGACAAACGCACCCGTCGGCGGGCATCGCGGGCGGCGGGTCCGGCGGCCGCCCCGGCGGGCGAGCTCGCCGCGGGCGTCGTCCAGGTCAGTGCGCCGGTGACCAGACCGGCCCCGCAAGCCCCGACGGCGTTACCCCCGCGTCAGCCTCACCGCACCCTGGTCGCCCTGGTGGCCGGTGTGGCCGCGCTGATCGCCGCGGTCGCCCTGGTGGCGGTGGTGGGGGTCCTGCTGGTGCAGCACCGCGACGCCGAGGAAGTCCAGGCGCGGGATCAGCGGTTCGTCGACACCGCCGAGCAGACCGTGATGAACATGTTCAGCTACGACCAGAACTCGATCGACGAGAGTGTGACCAGATTCGTCGACGGCACCAGCGGTCCGCTGCGCGACATGCTGAGCCAGGACAACAACGTCGACAACCTCAAGGCGATCTTCCGCGATACCAATGCCACCTCCGAGGCGGTCATCAGCGGTGCTGCGTTGGAGAAGATCGATCAGATCGGCGGTAACGCGGCGGTACTGGTCTCGGTGCGGGTGACCGTCACAGATATCGACGGCGTCAACAAGCCGTCCCAGCCGTACCGGATGCGGGTGATCGTGCACGAGGATGACAACGGGCACATGACCGGCTACGACCTGAAGTACCCCGAGGGTGGGAACTGATGCGCGCCAGACTGATTCAACTGGCTGTCGCGGTGCTCGCCGTCGGCCTGATCGCCCTGTCCGCCGCCGCCGGTGGCCTGTACTGGGACCGGATGCAGACCCGCGCCGCGCAGCAGGCCGGTGATGTATTGCCGGGCCTGGCCATCGAACAGATCCCGCGGGTCTTCGGCTACGACTTCCAGACCGTCGAGCGCAGTCTGACCGAGGCCGCGACGCTGCTGACCCCCGACTACCGGCGCGAGTTCCAGGACCGCGCGACCCGCGACATCATCCCGCAGGCGCGTGAGCGTCAGGTGATCAGTCAGGCGCACGCGGTCGGTGCGGGTCTGATGACTGCACAACGAGATGCGGCATCGGTGCTGGTCTTCATGAACCGTACGGTGACCGACAAGGCCAAGCAGCCCGTCTATGACGGCAGCCGGCTGCGCGTGGACTATCAGAAGATCGACGGGAAGTGGCTGATCAGCTACATCACCCCGATCTAGCGTGATCTGCTAGTCGGTCTTGGTGGAGGCCAGAACATCCAGGAACGAGCGTGCCCAGCGGTCCACGTCGTGGGCGAGCACCTGGCGGCGCAGCGCTCGCATCCGGCGCTTGCCGTCCTCGGCGGTCTGGTTGAGCGCCTGCTCGATGGCATCGCGGACACCGTCGGTGTGGTGCGGGTTGCACAGGTAGGCCTGGCGTAGTTCTGCTGCGGCACCGGTGAATTCGGAAAGCACCAGCGCGCCGCCGAGATCGCTGCGACACGCCACGTACTCCTTGGCGACCAGATTCATCCCATCGCGCAGGGGCGTCACCAGCATCACGTCGGCGGCCACGAAGAAGGCGATCAGCTCATCCCGGGGCAGCGACCGGTGGATGTAATGCACCACCGTGTGCCCGACTTCGCCGTATTCGCCGTTGATATGGCCGACCTGACGTTCGATGCCCTCGCGCATCTCGATATAGCTCTCCACCCGTTCCCGGCTGGGCGTGGCGAGCTGGATCAGCACGGTGTCGGTGCGGTCGGCGCGGTCCTGTTCCAGCAGTTCGGAAAATGCCTTCAGCCGGACGTCGATGCCCTTGGTGTAGTCCAGTCTGTCGACGCCGAGCAGGACCTTGCGCGGGTTACCCAATTCGGCGCGGATCTGCCGGGCCCGCTGACGGACCGCCTTGTCCCGGGCCTTGCGGTCCAGATCCGCCGAGTCGATGGAGATCGGGAAGGCGCCGACCTTCACGGTGCGGAACCCGACCTGCACCTCACCGAAGCGCGAGCGAACACCGATGGAGGCGCGTGAGGTGTGAGCGCCGATCAGCCGGCGGGCCAGGATCAGGAAATTCTGTGCACCGCCGGCCAGATGGAACCCGACCAGGTCGGCCCCGAGCAGGCCTTCGATGATCTCGGTCCGCCAGGGCATCTGCATGAACAGCTCAACCGGTGGGAACGGGATGTGCAGAAAGAATCCGATGGTCAGATCGGGGCGCAGCATGCGCAGCATTTTCGGCACCAGCTGCAGTTGGTAGTCCTGGATCCAGATGGTGGCACCCGGCGCCGCGGCTCGTGAGGTCGCCTCCGCGAACCGCCGGTTGACCTCGACGTAGCGCTCCCACCACTCGCGGTGGTAGGTCGGCTTGACGATGACATCGTGGTAGAGCGGCCACAAGGTGGCGTTGGAGAAACCTTCGTAATACAGCGCGACATCGTCGGCGGACAGCCGGACCGGGAACAGGTGCAGATCGTCCTGGACGATCGGTTCGTCCTTGTCCTCGTCCTCGACGTCGGCGACACGGTCGTCGGCGATGCCGGGCCAGCCGATCCAGGCTCCGCGCCGTTTCCGCAGCAGCGGCTCCAACGCGGTGACCAGACCGCCGGGGCTGCGCTTCCAGGTGGTGGAACCGTCGGGCAGCACGACCTGGTCGATCGGCAGCCGATTGGCCACGACGACGAAGTCTGCGTTCCCGTGCTGTGTGGTGGAGTCGGTCGACGAACCGTCTCCGGCGACCACCTAGGCCTCGAGCTTTGCCGGTCCGATACCGAGCATGGCCAGGAAGGTCCGACATTCGTCGGCGTCGGTGGCATAGGCGGCGACGACGCGGCGAGCCTGGCTGGCCGTATCGTCGGCCACGGGCTCGACCTCGCCGATTTCGGCGGTATCTGTTTTGGCGGGCATCTGGCAATTCTAGGCGAAGTGCAGGCGGTCGTGGTCGGCGGCCGTGTAAATGTGTAGCTGTGCAAATCACTTTGGCAGGGCAGACGGTTCTGGTGACCGGTGGCGGGAGCGGTATCGGCAAGGGTGTGGCGGCTGCGGTGGTGGCCAGCGGCGGGAACGCCATGCTGGTCGGGCGCAACGCGGACAAGCTGGCCGCGGCGGTCGAGGAGATCACCGCAGGTGCAGTTGAGGGGGCCGGAGCGGCCCGCTACGAGCCCGCAGATGTCACCGATGAGGACGAGGTGGCCCGGGCCGTCGACGCGGCCACGGCCTGGACGGGCCGGCTCAACGGCGTCGTGCACTGCGCGGGCGGTACCGAGACCATCGGCCCGTTGACCCAGGTCGATTCGGAGGGCTGGCGCCGCGCGGTGGACCTCAACGTCAACGGCAGCATGTACGTGCTCAAACATGCCGCCCGCGAGCTGGTGCGCGGTGGTGGCGGGTCGTTCATCGGCATCTCGTCGATCGCGGCCGGTAGCACGCACCGCTGTTCGGCGCCTACGGCGTCACCAAGGCCGCGCTCGATCACCTGATGATGCTGGCGGCCGATGAACTGGGCCCGTCCTGGGTGCGGGTCAACTCGATCCGGCCTGGACTGATCGCCACCGATATGGTCGCGCCGATCCTGTCCATGCCCGAGCTCAAGGGCGATTACGCGGCCAACACCCCGCTACCGCGCCACGGTGAGGTCGAGGACATCGCCAATGCGGCGGTATTCCTGCTCAGCGATGCCTCGGGCTGGATCACCGGTCAGGTCATCAACATCGATGGCGGGCACGGTCTGCGGCGCGGCCCCGACCTGTCGGCCATGTTGGAGCCGGTTTTCGGCGCGGACGGGCTGCGCGGGGTCGTCGAGAGTTAGCCGGACTGCTTCTGCAGCTTGTCGGCGCAGTACGCCTGAGCCGCGATACCGGCGAAGGTGGTGATCTCGTCATCGGACAGGTTGGTGTGGTCCTTGACGTAGTACAGCGCCGTCTCGATGCCCTTCTTGCTGCCGTTGCCCAGCTTGCGGCACATCGACTGGGCCATGTCGATCGCCTTGGAGTCGCTGCCCACCGAGACGCCACGCTCGGCGAGCGCCGTCAGGAACTGCTGGTCCAGCTGTTCGTCGGCCGTGGCCGGTGCCGCCAGCGCGGTGGCGGTGCCGACGGCGAGCAGGGCCGCAGCGAAGGCGCCCTTGATCGTCCTGGTCCTCATCGGTTCTCCTGTCCCGTCACCACGCAGGGTACGCAAGCGCACGTCGAGGTGAATATCGATGAGAGGACCGGCGACGTTACCGTGCGGTGGTCT
This sequence comes from Mycobacterium sp., assembly GCA_051306235.1. Taxonomy (GTDB): domain Bacteria; phylum Actinomycetota; class Actinomycetes; order Mycobacteriales; family Mycobacteriaceae; genus Mycobacterium. The sequence goes on from JBPPMV010000107.1 coordinate 7,476, forward strand.
CGGCGAGGGTCTCGGCCGCGCGCTTCACCGCGTTGACGATGCCCTGATAGCCGGTGCACCGGCAGAAGTTCCCGGACAGACCGACGCGGATCTCCTCGTCGCTGGGGTCCGGGTTGTCCCGCAGCAGTGCAGTGATGGAGGTGACGAAGCCGGGCGTGCAGAATCCGCACTGCAGGCCGTGGCATTCCCGCATGGCCGCCTGCACCGCGGACAGCTCACCGTCGGCAGAGGCGATGCCTTCCACGGTGGTGACCTCCTGGCCCTCGGCCTGAACCGCGAGGACCAGACAGGACCGCACCGCCTGGCCGTCCAGCAGCACCGTGCAGGCCCCGCACGCGCCGTGTTCGCAGCCGAGGTGGGTGCCGGTCAGCCCGCAGTTCTCCCGCAGGTGATCGGCGAGGGTCACCCGGGGTTCGACGGTGTCGCGGTACTCGCGGCCGTTGACCGACAGGCGGACGGGTAGCTCATGCATCGAGTGCCTCCATGGTGGCGTCGGTCCAGGCCCGCGCGACCATCGCCGCGCCCACCCGCCTTCGGTAGGACGGCGAGCCCTGGAGATCGGCGGGGATATCGTCGAGGTCCGACAGCGCCAGCCGCCCGAATTCCGCTGCGGTGATATCGGTGACGGGCCGGCCCGTGATGGCCGCCTCGGCGGGGGTGCCCCGTTCCGGGGTGGAGCCCAGGCCGAGTAGGCCGACCCCGCAGCGGGTGACCCGGTCCTCGGCATCCAACTGTACGGCCACCGTCGCGCCGGCGATCGCGAAATCGCCGTGACGGCGCGCGAATTCGTGCACGGCGAAACCAGTTCGCCCGGACCACACCGGGAATCGCACGGCGCGCAACAGCTCATCGGCGGCCAGCGCGTTCTCCCACAGGCCGGTGAAGAAGTCGGCCGCCGCGATCTGCCGGTCGCCGCGGGTGGAGGCCGCCTCGATGGTGGCGTCCAGTGTCAGTGCCACGGCGGCGAATTCGGCGGCCGGGTCGGCGTGCGCGATGGCGCCGCCCAGGGTGCCCCGGTTGCGGATCTGGAAGTGCCCGATATGCGGGGTCGCCAGCGACAGCAGCGGTACCGAGTCGGCAACCTCGTCATCCATGCCCACCAGAGCGTGCGCGGTACCCGCCCCGATGACCACCTCATCGTCGATCAGATCGATACCCTGCAGTTCGGGCACCCGGGAGATGTCCACCAGATTCTCGAAGTGCGTCAGCCGCATCGCCAGCAGTGGGATGAGGCTCTGCCCTCCGGCGAGCACCTTGGCCTCGTCACCGAACTCGGCGAGCGCCTGCACGGCGTCCTGCACCGTCTCGGCACGGTGGTAGGTGAAGGGTGCGGGTTTCACTGGATCAGCTTCGCCAGCGCGGCGATCAACTCGTCGGTCTTGGCGGCCGCCGGGTGGACGGTGTTGCGCGTGCGGCCGACCAGGAAGCCGACCGCACCCGCGGCGGCAGCGGCGGCGATGACGGGGCCGAAACGCTTCGCCACAGGTACGGCAATGACCTTCAGCAGGTCCACCGAATCCGCGGGCTGGGCCGCGGCCGCAGCGGTCTCTGTCGTGGGTGCCGTGGTGGAACCCGGTGTACCGCCGAGCAATTCGGCCTCCAGGCTGCGGGCGAACTGGGCGATCAGGTTGCCCGAGACATCGGCCAGCACACCGCGGCCGAACTGGGCGGCCTTACCCGAGATCGCCAGATCGGTGGTGATCACCACGTGGGTGGCATCCCCCTCGTCCTTCAACTGCGCGGTGACGGTGGCCGCCGCGGTGCCGTTGCCGCGGGTCTCCTTGCCCTCGGCCTTGAGCACCAACCGCCGGGCCACCGCGTCCTTCTCCAGGTATGTCGCAACACCTTTGTAGGACACGGTGATCGGTCCGACCTTGACCTTCACCGCGCCGGTGAAGTCATCCCCGTCGACACTCAGCAGCGTCGCTCCGGGCAGGCACGGGGCGACCCGTTCGACATCGGTGAAAACCTTCCAGACCTCGGCGACGGGCACCGCGACCCGGAATTCGTTGTTGAGTTCCACGTTTCAGCGGTCCCTTTCCTTTAGATTGATTCCCGGGTCGCTTCGCTCCAGCCCTCCGGAGAAGTCCTCGATGAGCTCGACGATTTTCGCCGGACTGGCCGGCATCTGGGTGACCGTCACGCCCAGCGGGGCGAGCGCGTCGTTGATCGCATTGATGACTGCGGGAGGTGACCCGATGGCACCGCCCTCGCCGGCGCCCTTGTAGCCACCGATACCGGGGCCGGGGATCTCGACGTGGCCGAACTCGATGGTCGGTACCTCGGTGGCGGTGGGCAGCAGATAGTCGACGAATGTCGATGAGATCGGGTTGCCGGCGTCGTCGTAGGCGAGTTGTTCGAGCAGGGCGCCGCCGATGCCCTGCACGGTCCCGCCGGCGACCTGACCCTCCACCACGTTCGGGTTGATCATCGGGCCGACGTCCTCGCTGACGATGTAGCGGTTCAGCGTCACCTGCCCGGTCACGATGTCGACCTCACAGGTGCAGGCGTGGGTTGCGTTGGCCCAGTGGATCATCGCCTGGGAGTTGAACCGTGCGGTCGCCTCCAGAGTGGGGGACACGCCGCCGAGTTGTGCGGGGTCGTAGTGGGACCGGTAGGCGATATCGGCGAAGCTGACGCTCTTGTCCTGCTCGCCACGGATGGTGGCCCGGGAATCGGACAGCTCGATATCGGCCGCATCGGCACCGAGCATCTGGGCTGCGATCGCGACGATCTGGCCGCGCAGGATGCTGCCCGCCTCGTTGACCGCACCCGCGGTCATCGGTGCGCTTCGACTGCCCTGGGTGCCCGCGCCGTACGGGGTCACCGCCGTATCGCCCTGGATGGTGGCGACATCGCCGATATTGGCGCCCAACGCATCCGCGGTGAGCTGCACGACGGTGGTCTCGATGCTGTTACCGGCCGAACCGCCGTTGACGTAGACGTTGATCTTGCCGGTGGACTCCATCCGGATGGTGGCGCCCTCGGTGGCGAGGTTGCCCGTCGCGGCACCGGTCGGCTCGATATAGGCCGAGAACCCCAGACCGAGATAGCGGCCCTGGGCCAGCGCCTCGGCCTGCTCCTTGCGGAAGCCCTCGTGATCGAGGATCTTCACCGCCTGCTCGAACGTGTCGGCGGGCGCGCAGTTGTCGTAGGGCATGCCGTTGGGATTGAAATACGGCATCTCATCGCCGCGCAGGATGTTGATCCGGCGAAGTTCCACCGGATCCATCCCGATCTTGCGCGCGGCGATGTCGAGAAGCATTTCGCGGGTGAGGGTCTCGTACTGCCAGGGACCGCGGTAGGCGTGCAGCCCGGGGGTGTTGGAGAACACTGTCTTGTAGTTGAAGCTGGCCTTGGGCACCCGGTAGGGCCCCGGGAAGAACATCCCGATCGCGGCGGTGGTCAGCACCGGGTACGGGGTCGGGTAGGAACCGATGTCCTGGACGAAGTCGATATCGGCGGCCAGGATCTTGCCGTCGGCGTCGAAGGCCATCCTCACGGTGCCGTCGACGTGGCGGGACTGCCCGGCCGACATCAGGTTCTCCCGGCGGTCCTCGATCCACTTCAACGCGCCGGAGACCTTGCGAGCGGCCAGCAGGATGGACATGTCCTCGCGCATCGGGACGACCTTCTGGCCGAATCCGCCGCCGGTATCGCGGACGATCACCCGTACCCCCTGGGCCGGGATGCCCAGCAGGCGTGCCGTGAACGCGCGCAGTTCATGCGGGGTCTGGGTGGAACCCCACACCGTGAGCTCGGAGGTGCTTGCGGTCCATTCGGCCACGATGCCGCGGGTCTCCATCGGGACCGGCACGTACATCTGTTGGTAGATGCGCTCTTTGACGACATGGGCCGCAGCGGAGAACACCTCCTCGTCGGGAGGCATACCGGCCATACCGCCCGCGACGTTGTCGGGGTAGGCCTCGTGCACGATCACCCCGGAGTCGACGGCCTTGCGGAAGTCGGCGATCGCAGGCAACTGGGTGTAGTCGATGTCGACGAGGTCCACCGCGTCCTCGGCAAGGCGCCTGTTGTCGGCGATGACGATGGCGACCGGGTCGCCGACGAACTTCACCTTCCCCTCGGCCAGCGGTGGGCGGGGCGTGTCGGCGACGTCCTTGCCTGCCACCGCATGCCATGCCTCATGCACACCGGGGTTGATATCGGCGGCGGTGAACACCGTGTGCACACCCGGGAGGGCGAGCGCCGCGGTGGTGTCGATGGCGTTGATGGTGGCGTGGGCGAACGGGCTGCGCACGAAGCAGGCGTGCAGCATGCCGGGCCGCTGGACATCGTCGACGAAGCTTCCGCTGCCGGTCAGCAGGCGGGTGTCTTCGATGCGTGGCATCCGGGTGCCCGCATAGCGGGGGGCGACGGTTCCCGTCACGGGGGGCTCCTGTTCGTCGATCGCTTGCGCGTGTAAGTGGGCTGGGTCACACGTTTTTGCGAGCGGCGTTAGCCTACCCCGAGAATGAAAGTACCAAAAGAAGAGAGGCGCGTTACCGCACGTCAATGCTGGTGGCGCGGGGTTGCCCGGCCAGCTCGTGGTGAATTCTGCCGTCCACCGCGGCCAGTGGGCGGCCACCGCCGCCCCAGCGCCGGGCGATGATCTCGGCGACGATCGACACCGCGGTCTCCTCGGGTGTCCGGGCCCCGAGGTCGAGCCCGATCGGACTGGAGAACCGGGCCAGATCGGATTCGGTGAGGCCGGCCTCGCGCAGCCGGGTCAGCCGGTCCAGGTGGGTCCGGCGCGACCCCATGGCGCCGATATACCCCGCGTGGGGCAGGCGCAGCGCCACCTCCAGGGCGGGCACATCGAACTTGGGGTCGTGGGTGAGCACACAGATCGCGGTCCGGTCATCGATCGCACCGAGATCCTGTTGGCCCCGCAGATAGCGGTCGGGCCAGTCGACCACCACCTCGTCGGCGCAGGGGAAGCGCGCCGCGGTGGCGAACACCGGCCGGGCATCGCACACCGTCACGCGGTAGCCCAGGAACGTCGCCTGCTGGGCCAGGGCCGACGCGAAATCGATGGCGCCGAAGATCAGCATGCGCGGCCGGGGTGCGTAGCCGGCGACGAACACCGCCATACCCGTGTCGGTCTCCCCGGAGGTTTCGTCCAGGCGCTCCCCGTCCGGGCCGTAGGAGAGCACCGCGGTGCGGCCCGCCAGCAGCAGGCCGCGGGCGTCGTCGGCGACCGCGGCGTCTGCGCGTGCGGACCCGAGCGCGCCCGTCGCGATATCCGGTTCCACGATGAGCCTGCGGCCCAGCCGGGCGGGGTCGGGGTGGGCGATGATCGTGGCCACTGCGATCGGGCGGTGTGCGTCGATGGCTGCGACGACGTCGGCGAGCTCTGGAAATGTGTTCTGCGACACTGGTTCCACGAACACGTCCAGGATGCCGCCGCAGGTCAGGCCGACTGCGAAGGCGTCATCGTCGCTGAAGCCGTAGCGCTGCAGCGCGGGTGTCCCGGTCTCCATCACCTCGTTGGCCAGTTCGTAGACCGCACCTTCGACGCAGCCGCCGGACACGGAGCCGGCCACGGTACCGTCGGGGGCGACGACCAATGCTGCCCCGGCCGGTCGGGGCGCGGACTTGATGGTGCGTACCACGGTCGCCAGGCCGGCGATGCCGCCGGCCCGCCAGGTGGTCATCAGGTCATCGAGAACCTCGCGCACCGTTGAAGTCTAGGTGCCCGGCGCGCCGGCGCGCTCCCACAGGCAGTGTCCGGTCATCGAGATATCGAACAGTCTGGGCAGCACCTCAAATGAAAGTTGCTGTCCAGGAGCACCTTCGGTGGTCATCGGGGCACCGACCACGCCCGCGCTGATCACCGCCTGCTGGGTGGCGGCGCACCGGGTCCCGGGGTCCAGCGGCGTGGCGGTCCAGGTACCGGCAGTGAGGTTCGGATTGCGCAGGCCCTCGCCGTGCAGCGCCATCGCCGGCCCGAAGCTCACCCATCGATCGTTGGGGTCCCCGGGTGCCGTCATCGCCTGCCAGCGCTGTCCCTGGCAGACCAACGGCAGTGACTGGCCGAACGGCAGGGTTGCCGCGCCGGCAAGATCCACCGCACAGCCGGTATCCGGTTGTGGCACCGCAGGATCGGCATGTGCCGGAGCCGCCGCCGTCAGAGCGGCGATGGCCAGTAGCAGGGCCGGGATACGGGACACGGTCAGAGCTTGGTGAGGTCGGTCTTCATCAGCATGACGTTGTAGTCGCTCCAGATGGACAGGTTCCAGTACAGATCGGTGCCGGTGCCCAGCGTCGACGGTGACCATGGATGCATCATCGGTGCGTAGATGCCGCCGTTCTGCTGCCCCATCACCACCGTCGGGCCCGACCAGGCCCCCTCGGGAGTGTCCGAAGTGCGCAGGATGATGTTGTTGAACTGATCGCCGTGCATCGCCACGTATTTGCCGAGCGTCGCGTTGTACTGCACCGACATCTCGCTGACCTGGTTACCGGCCTTGCCGACGCCGCAGGCGCCGCTCTCCTTGCCGAAGATCGGTGAGGCCTTGGACGGGTCGTTGCGATACCAGCCCGCCTTGTAGGCGCCGATCCCGAAGAACCCGCCCTTGCTGCCCTTGCTGTAGTACTCGTACTTGGCGACGTTGAGGATATCGGCCTCGGCGACCCGGGAGATGTAGGCCTGACCCTGGCGCCCGTTCGGCGTGCCGTACGAGTAGACGAAACCGTCACCGGGGCGCACCAGGGCGGCCTGCTGGAAGTTCTTGTTACCGCCCACCGGTGAGTTCGTCCGGACGCTTGTCGGCGAGACGTACCAGTTCTCGCCGTTGTCCTCCGAGTAGGCGATCGCCGAATAGTTCGTCGACCACTGGCCCGCGGCACCCCACTGCTTCACCGACATGAAGCTGACGTATTGCGTTGCGCCGAAACGGGTGCCGGGAGTGGGCACCGAGATACCCGCCGTCGGGATGAGCGTCACGCCGGTCGGCAGGCCGTTGGGCAGTCGCTCCGGCAGGATGATCTGGCGGGCGTAGGTCGGCTCCCACAGCGGTGAGCCACCGAACATGTTGCCGTTGAGCCATTGTCCGCCCGGCACGGTCATACCGTTGCCGAGGTCGCGGTCGGAACTGCGGAACAGGGTGTTCAGGCGCCAGGTTCCGGTCATGTTGGGTCCGCCGAAGGTGTCGCCGAACGCGATCAGCACCTGGTTCTCGTTGATCGGGGTGCTCGGATCGTCGGGAATCCCGTTGTCCCACATGGTGCCGATATCGGTACCCCAGATGCCGTACCGGTTGAAGGTGTCGTTGGGCTGGAAGTTGCCGGTCACCCAGTCGACGAAACTGGTGGACGGGCTCAGCTGCTGGCCCGGCAGGGGGAAGCCGGGACGCGGATTGGCCGCGGCCAATGCCCGCGCGGAGGTGTCGGTGGCCGCGGTCGCCGCGGCGTGCGTCGGGTCCAGGCGCGTCAGCAGGTTGTCGACCTCGCGGCGGGCGAAGGCGAGCAGCGCCCAGGCCAGCGTGGGGCTCGACGGCGAGCCGGGCACCACACCGGCCGCCCAGTCCAGCACCTTGGACACCACCTTGACCACCGAGGTGACCGGATTGGGTGGTGCCGTCGCGATGGGATTGACCCGTCGGTCGACCTGTGCCGCCGTGGCGGATGCGAGGGTCAGCGGTGACGCGAAAACCGCCACCGTGTCAGCCTTTTGCAGGGTGTCGGTGGGATCGGCGGCCCGGTCCGCCTCGGCGATGGTGCCGGCCGCGGTGTTCGCCGATGCGGCGCGCGCTGCAGCCGGGGTCGGTTCTGCAGTCGCGAGCGCCGGCCTGGCCTTCTTCGGAGTGGAGGGTTTCTTGTCGGCCGCGCGAACGGCGGGCGTCTTCGGGGCCGCCGGCTTCCCGGCGTCGTCCGCGTCCGGGTCCTTGGTGTCTGGATCTTTGGTATCTGGATCCTTCTCGTCGGGGTCCTTGTCGTCCAGGTCCTTATCGTCCAAGTCGTCGCCCGGGTCGAGCTCGGACTTCGGGTCACCCTCCGCGGTGGACCTGCCGGGTGTCCCGGGACCGCCGTCGTCGGACTTGGGCCCCGTCTTGGTCTCGGGTTTCTTGGCGTCGGTATCGGTCTTCGCCTCGGACCCGGTGGTACTCGTGGACGAGTCCTTGGCCGCCGAACCCGTCGCCGAGCCGGTGGTATCGGCGCCGGCGACACCGTGCCCGGTGGCGATCGCGGTACCGACCCCGAGTGCGATGGCGAGGCCCCCGACCCGGCCGATGGCCAGCCCACCGCCGCGCGAGAAATAAGCCGATGAGCCCATGAAGGTGCCTCCGTGCTGTCCGCCCCCGGCCCAACAAGTTCCTGCTAATAGAACCTCAAGGGAGCCGATAGTGGAAGAGGCAAATACCCCACAAGCCACAGCCGTTGCATCTGAGCTGGGCTTTCAGTCGATCAGGCCGGCCTCACGCAGGGCATCGGTGTACATGTCGGTGGCCTCGTCGATACCGTCGCCGACCCAGGCGTCCACGATGCCGACCCGGTCGGCGACGATCTGCACCCGGTTGACCCACCGTTCGAAATCGGCGTCGCGCCGCAACTGGTCTATCTGCGTGGTGCTGCCCTGGACCAGGAAGAAGCCGCCGAGTTCGCTGGTCTGCGGACGCAGGATCACCACGTCGTAGCGTTCGATGCGCCCGCTGTCGGTGAGTTCGACCAGGAACTCCCGCGATTTCTTCAGCGTTTCGAGGGCCTGTGGTTCACGACCCTGAGTCGGCAGACCCCAGGCGATCCAGAAACCGGCGTCGGACATGGTGATGAAGTTACACAGTCATCACGGTGCCACCGCGGTACGCAACGTCCGTGTCGGTGGGGGGCGCAACGCGGCAGGCAGGTCGGCCAGCGGCACCGGGTCGGTGACCAGACGATGCCAGGGGTGCCTGCCGAGGGTGCGATCCAGGAATGCGACGGCTTGACTGAGGTGCCGTGGTTCGTAGTTGTGCACGCCGGTGATCGTCAGCAAGCGCCGCACCACCGACTCCGGGTCCACCGACAGGGACGGCCCTGGCAGGACCGAACCGGCCAGCACCAGCACCCCGCCGATATCGAGCCGGTCCAGTGCCGCGCTCACCGCAGCGGTCGACCCGGTGTAGTCGATGGCCACGTCGACCGGGCCGTCATCGCCGCGGTGCGCGCCGAACTCGGCGGCCAGCGCCAGCCGATCGGGGTGGTTGTCCACCACCTGCACGCAGGCGCCGGCATCCAGGCAGGCCGCGACGGCTGTCAGCCCGAGCATGCCCACCCCGGAGATCAGCACCCGTTTGCCGGCCAGCCGGCCCGCCGCCTCCAGCGTCGCCATCACCGTGGCCGTGGCGCATGCGGCCGGCGCAGCGACCGCGTCGGGCATCCGGGCGGGCACCACCGCGATGGTGCTACCGCTCGGCAGCACGATGTGCTCGGCGTAGGAACCCGAAAGCGGCCAATCCCCGTCGAAGGGCTCGTGCCCGGTCTTGCGGACCGCGGTGCACTTGGCGGTCCGGCCCGCGCGGCAGCGCGCACAGTCACCGCAGCTGACGGTGACCGACCAGACGATGCGTTGTCCGCGTTCGGTATTCGCGCCGGGGCCCACGGCGACCACATCACCGACGGCCTCGTGCCCCAGGACCGAGGGGCACGGCGCGGGCCGGCGTCCGGTCACGGTGTGCAGGTCGCTGCCGCAGATGGTGGCCAACCGGATTCGGACCAGCGTCTCGCCCTCGCGCAGCGGAGGAATGGCCACCTGTTCGAGTGAGATCCCGGATACGCCGGTCCACACCGCGGCGGTGGTCACACCAGGCGTGAGCGGATCCATCCGGACAACCTTTCGATCGAGTACACGATGACGAAGATGATGATGACGATCGCGCCGGCGACATCGAAATTCAGCGTCCTGATCGACTCGAACAACAGGAAACCGACCCCGCCGGCGCCCACGATGCCCAGCACGGTGGAGGTGCGGACGTTGACGTCGAACAGGTAGAGGCTCGATCCGACCAGGGCGGGCATCGACTGTGGAATGACGGCGGAGAACAACGTGTTCCACCATCCACCGCCCACGGACCGGACCGCCTCCATCGGGCCGGGGTCGATCTCCTCCACGGCGTCGGCGACGAGTTTGGCCAGGAAACCGACCGAACCGATGGCCAGTGCGCAGGTACCCGCGATGGGACCCAGGCCCAGCGCGGCGACGAACACCACCGCCAGGATGAGCTCGGGTACGGCGCGTACCGCGAGAATCCAACCCCGGGCCAGCCAGTACACCGTCGCGTTCGGAGAGATGTTGCGGGCGGCCAGAATTCCGACCGGGATGGACAGCACCACACCGATCGCGGTGGACACCACACCGATCGCGACGGTCTGGGCGGCGGCCTCGAACAGATCGGAGCCCAAAGCGCTGAAGTTGGGTGGCACCATCCGGGTGAACACCTCGGCCGACGGGATGACCCAGGTGAACAGCGACAGCGGGTTGATGCGTAACACCACGAACGCCGCGATGATGCTGCCGATGAGCAGACCCGAGAAGGCGAACCGCATCACCCGGTCCCGACGCGGGTCGGAATGACCGGGGGCCAACAGCATCCGCCGGATCACGATGGACAGCAGTTCCATCGCAACGATGATCACCAGGATGACGCCGACGATGCCGAGTGCGCGCGGATAGATCAGTCCGCGCAACGCATCCTGCAGTGCGAAGCCGATACCGCCGGCGCCCACGAAACCGAGCACCACCGACATCCGCAGGTTGATATCGATGCGGTACACGAAGGTGCCGATCCAGGACGGAATGACCTGGGGGATGACGGCATTGAGCATCTCGCGGATATAACCGACACCGGTGCTGCGGACGGCTTCCCGCGGGCCGGGATCGGTCTGTTCGATGGCATCGGCGAACAGCTTGGCCAACATGCCGATGGAATGCAGTGCGAGGGCCAAAATGCCGGGAAGCACGCCGATTCCGAGCGCCCGCACGAACAGCACGGCGAACAGCAGGTCGGGCATGGCCCGGCAGAACGTGATGATGGCGCGGGCGACCGCGTAGACGGCGGGGTGTGGGGTGGTGTTGCGGGCGGCCATGAACGCCAGGGGAACCGAGACGATGGCGGCGAGCACGGTGCCCAGCACCGCCATCAGCAGGGTCTCGATCGCGAGGACACCAATACGGCCCGGGTCGTCGAGGCGCGGCGGAAGCATCCTTTCCAGCAGCCGCACGATGTCGTCGAATCCGTCGATGAGCTCGGACGGGAAGAAGTCGATGGACCAGGCCGACACCATCGTGGCGACCACTGCAGCGACGGTCACCAGATGCAACAGCCCGGGGAGGGCTCGCTTCTCGCGTTCCGGGGTGTCCGGGCGGTCGGTGACGGGAGCCGTCATGACCGCTGTTTCGCAGCGGACGCGATGGTGGGGTCGACGCGTTGGTAGATGGCCATCACGTCATCGCGGGTCATACCGACGGCCGGCCGGTCGAGCACCTTCTCGCCGTTGCGCAGTCCCACCAGTCGGTGCGCCCAGCCCAGCGCCAGGTCAACCTGATGCAGGGTGCACACCACGGTCAGCTTCTCCTCGACGCAGATCTGGAAGAGCAGATCCATGACGACACCGGCATTTTCGGGATCCAGCGAGGCCACCGGTTCGTCGGCCAGCAGCAGCGCTGGGCGCTGCATGAGGGTCCGCGCAATGGCCACCCGTTGCTGCTGCCCGCCCGAGAGGGTGTCGGCGCGGCGTTCGGCGAAGTCGGCCAGACCGACCCGGTCGAGGTGCGACAGTGCGTCGGCGCGCATGTGCTTCGGGTAGGTCAGCGCGCCGTAGCGGGGGAACTTCAGCTGCCCGAGACCGCCGATGAGAACGTTCTCCAGGCAGCTGAGCCTGCCGACCAGATTGAAATGCTGGAAGACGAAGCCGACTCGGGTGCGCAGCGCTCGCAGCTGGGCCGACGAGGCTTGGTCGACCCGGGTGCCGCCGACGTCGATCCGGCCGGAGGTGACCGGATGCAGCCCGTTGAAACACCGCAGCAGTGTCGATTTACCCGAGCCGGAAAGCCCTAGCAGGACCAACAATTCGCTACGTCGCACATCGAGGGACACGTTGTCGAGCGCGAGGGTGTCGCCGAACTTCTTGGTCACGCCGCGGGCGACGACGACCAGGTCATCGCCCGCGACGGGATGGCCGGGGCCCGCGACGGGGTGGGTTGTCACATCAACCCTTGCACTTCTCGGAGCCGGTCACATCACAGACGTGGCGCACACCGTCGTAATCGGCGTCGACGGCCGGGACGACACCCCAGGCGCGCTCATCGGTGATCCGGCAGGCATCGCCCTCGCAGAAGCCCGCGGCCTGCAGGCTGTCGACGTTGACCTTCTCGGTGAAGAGGGCGGTGAGCTTGTCGATCGCCTCGGTGCCCAGCGCGTCATTGGCGGCGAATACCGAGCCCGCGATCATCTCGGACTTCCATACGGTCTTGAGTTGACCGGGCTCCAGATCGCCCTTCTCGATCATGGTCTGGTCGACCATGGTGTCGAAGGCGAAACCGGCATCGCAGTCACCGTTCGCGATGGACAGGGCCGACGAGTCGTGTCCGCCGGCGAAGACCGGGGACATGGCGGCGGACACATCGGCCTCGGACCCGGACTCGATGACACCTTCTTCGATGAGTCCCGCGGTCGGGTAGAGGAAACCGGAGGTGGATCCGGGATCGACGAAGCAGACCTTCTTGCCGGCAAAATCCTTGAGGCCATTGATATCCGCGACATCGGAGCGGGTCAGTCCGTAGGACTGGTAGCCGGGCTGCTCGCCCTCGTCGCCGATGACGGCACCGAGCGGGGTGATCTTGGCGCCGTTGATCTTCGCCACCACATAGGCGAAGGGACCGAAGAAGGCGAGGTCGACGTTGTCGGCGATCATGCCTTCGACGACGCCGGCGTAATCGGAGGCCTGGACGAACTCGACCGTGGAGCCGGTCTCCTTCTCCAGCAGCTTGATCAGCGGTTCGTAGCTGCCCTTGAGGTCCGCGGAATTCTCGGCCGGGATGGCGGCCAGCGTGATGGTGTCCGGGAAGCCCTGGGCATTGGCCGTTTCGGAATCGGAGTCACTGCTCGAACAACCGGACAGCGCCAGTGCGGCGGTAGCGGCGACGGCCGCGGCGATACGGATCTTCATGTCGGTGAGGACCTTTCAGGACTGGGGGAGGAAGAGGTCGGGAAAATCTGCGACCGAGGCCACCACGTGGGTGGCTCCGGCGGCGTTCAGGGTGTCGGCGTCGTGGGCGCCGGTCAGGGTGCCTGCCACGATCGAGGCGCCCGCGCGCAGGCCGGACAGGATGTCGCTGGAGGTGTCGCCGAGCACGGCGACCTTGGCGACATCGTCGATACCGGTGCGCAACAGGGAGTTCAGGATCAGGTCGGGGTAGGGGCGGCCGCGTCCGCCGTCGCCGGGGGCCAGCACCAGATCGGCGATATCGTCCCAGCCGAGCGCGTCGATGATGCGCTGCTGGGTCGCCGGGCTGAATCCGGTGGTCAGTGCGACTTTGATGCCGGCCTCGCGTAGGCGGGTGATCGCCTTGGCGGCACCGGGTACCTCGGCGATGCCACCGTCGATGCTGGCGGTGTAGACCTTCTCGAAGGTGGCGTTGGCCTGCTGGGCGCGGTCCTCTGTGCCGAAGAGGTGGCGGAACACCTCGATCTTGGACTGGCCCATGGTGTCGAGTACGTAGGTGCGGGCGGCGTCGCGTTCTGCGCCGGTGTCGGGAACGCCCAGCGTGGTCGCGGCCGCGTCGAAGGCGTGTAGCACCAGTCCGTCGTCGGTCACGGTGGTGCCTGCCATATCCAGGACGGTCAGTTCGATCGGTTGCATGAGGACACCCTGACAGTTGGTCTATACCAAGGCGTGTATCGATTGCGAACGATTGGTGAACAGCTTCCGACGTCTTGGTCTAGACCATGGTCTATGCCAGCGTTTGCTACGGTCGCAAGGGTGATGAGCAGCGCGCAACCACGGGTGCTCAAGCATCAGGTGGTGCGCGCGCAGCTGGATCAGATGCTCGACGGACTGCAGGTGGGGGATCCATTCCCGGCCGAACGCGAGATCGCCGAAATGTTCGAGGTGGCCCGCGAGACGGTGCGCCAGGCCGTCCGTGAGCTCCTGTTGGCCGGCCGGGTCGAACGGCGCGGCCGCACCACGGTGGTCGCCGCCCCCAAGCTGCTGCAGCCGCTGGGCATGGGCTCGTACACCGAGGCGGCCCGCGAGGAAGGCCACAGCATCGACCGCTTCCTGGTCGGCTGGTCCCGGCTGGAGGCCGACGATGCCCTGGCCGCGGTCCTCGAGGTCCAGATGGGCGCTCCGGTGATCCAGTTGGAGCGCGTCTTCACCACCGACGGGGTGCGGGTCGGCCTGGAAACCACCCGACTGCCCGCGCATCGGTACCCGGGCCTGGAGGCGAACTTCGACTACCGCACCTCGCTGTACGCCGAGATCCGCAGCAGGGGAATCACATTCGAGCGCACGGTGGACACCATCGAGACCGCGCTACCAGATGCCCGGGAGTCGGCACTGCTGACCGTCGACGCGCGTACCCCGATGTTCCTGCTGAACCGGGTGTCCTATGACCAGCACGGTGTCCCGATCGAGCAGCGGCGCTCGCTGTACCGGGGTGATCGGATGACGTTCACCATCACCATGGAGGACCGCTAGAAGGACTTGCCGTCGGCATACCGCTGCCTGCGGAAGGCGCGTCCGTTGCCCCGGTTGCGGCTCTTGTAGGTCGGCAGTTGCGAGTCGCAGTTCGGGCAGACCAGGCGGAGGTTCTCCCGGCGGTTGTTGTCCGGGTTGCCATCGATGTGGTCCACGACCAGCGTGAGCGGGAGGCCCTGCCAGGTGCTCGATGCACCGCATATGGCGCAGCAACCGGATTGGGCCTTGGCCAGATACGAACGGACGTAGTGGCCGCGACTGCTGCCGACCCATGCTTCGCCGGTCTCGAGCCAGAGCTTGACACTGGCATTACGCCGGGCCACCGCCTGACAGGTGTTGTCGCAGTAGATTTTCTGGCTGCGTTTGGAAAGCGTTGCGCCGCAGCCGAGGCAGATTCTCATGATCTGAAATTACGGGCGGGTACCGACAAGTCGGTTGCGGTATGGAGCCTCCTATCGGGATTGAACCGATGACATTTCGCTTACAAGGCGAATGCTCTACCACTGAGCTAAGGAGGCGTTCGAACGCGCTACAGCTTAGCGGTCCTCGTCGATGATCCGTTCGGAGACCACGGCCCGCGGGCCACTGCTGCTGCGCCGACCGCGTTGACGCGGCAGCGGGATGCGCCCGGCGATATTGCTCAGCGGGTTGACCACCTGGCTCAGCGTGATGACGGCCTCGTGCAGCGCGTCGATGGTCGGGGCCAGGGCCTCCAGGCCGGGCGCCAAACGGCTCAGGGTGTCGGCAACATCGGCGAGCTTGTTCAGCGGGCCATTCGCGTCGGTGAGGGTGTCCAGTAGCCCGCCCTCGGACAGCAGGGTGTCGGCGACACCGTCCTCGCGCAGGATGCGCTCGATCAGCCCGTCATCGGCGAGCAGCTGATCGGCCAGTCCGCCGGGGGCGATGACCCGGGACAGCGCGCCACTGTCGGTGGTGAGCCGGTCGATCAGGCCGCCTTCGGCGGTGATCTGGTCGACGAGGCCGCCCTTGGCCAGGGCGCGGCCCACCGGGCCATTCTCGGAGAGAAGCTGTTCGGCGACGCCGTCCTCGCGCAACGCCCGTTCCACCAGACCGTCTTCGGACAGCAGCCGGTCGGCCAGTCCGCCGGGGGCGATGACCCGCGACACCACGCCACCTTCGACGGTCAGCCGGTCCACCAGCCCGCCCTCCGCGGTGATCTGATCGATCAGGCCATCGGGGGCCAGGGCCCGCGCGACGGGTCCGCTCTGGGCGTTGAGCCGGTCCAGCAGTCCACCGGGAGCGGTCAGCTGGTCGACCAGGCCGCCCGGACGCAGCAGCTGGTTGATCGGTCCCTCCGGGGCCAGCGCACGGCCCAGTGGCGCGTCATCGTCCATCAGCCTGGCCAGCCGGTTCGCCCGATCGACGGCGTCGTCGATACCGAGCAGCGCGGCAAAGGAGGTGGTACCGCCCGACGGGTTGGCGTCGTTCAACGAACGCTGGACCACCTTGAGGGTTCCACCTGCGATGTTGAGCCCAAGATCGGCAACGGCGATGCCAACCCTGACCGGGGCGGTAGCAACCTGCACGATCGAGTTGGCCAGGTTCATGCCGTCAGTGTAAGTCCGCCGCGAATCGCATTCTCAGCAAGTTCACAACAACTACGCAGCTTCGCCTCAACTCGAAGGAGGACTCTGGGGGCATGGCAATGGCAGCAATATCGGAATCGGTCGACAGCATCCCCGAGGCGCGGGTGCTCGTCGTCGACGATGAGGCCAACATCGTCGAGCTGCTCTCGGTAAGCCTGAAGTTCCAGGGGTTCGAGGTGCACACCGCCTCCAGCGGCACCGATGCACTCGACAAGGCCCGCGAGATCCGGCCCGACGCGGTGATCCTGGACGTGATGATGCCTGGTATGGACGGCTTCGGTGTGCTGCGCCGGATGCGTGCCGACGGTATCGACGCGCCCGCGCTGTTCCTCACCGCCCGCGACAATCTGCAGGACAAGATCACCGGGCTGACCCTCGGCGGCGACGATTACGTCACCAAGCCGTTCAGCCTAGAAGAGGTGGTGGCGCGGTTGCGCGTCATCCTGCGCCGGGTCGGCCGCGGTGTCGAGGAGCCCCGCAACGCGCGGCTGACCTTCGCCGATATCGAACTCGACGAGGAGACCCACGAGGTGTGGAAGGCCGGGGAGCCGGTGTCGCTGTCGCCCACCGAGTTCACGCTGCTGCGCTATTTCGTCATCAACGCCGGCACCGTGCTGAGCAAGCCGAAGATCCTCGACCACGTATGGCGTTATGACTTCGGCGGTGACGTCAACGTCGTCGAGTCCTACGTCTCGTACCTGCGCCGCAAGATCGACACCGGCGAGAAACGCCTACTGCACACGCTGCGAGGCGTGGGCTACGTCCTGCGCGAACCGCGCTAGTCGCGGGGGATGACCAAGGGGCATGCGGGCGAGCGCAGCGACGGGGGAAGGCGACCGGGCGAGCGCAGCGACGGGGGAAGGCGACCGGGCGAGCGCAGCGACGGGGGAAGGCTAGGCCGCGGGGTTCCGCTACGGGTCGGCCTGGTTGCGGCCACTCTGGTGCTGGTGGGTCTCGGCCTGCTCGCGTCCGGGGTCGCGGTCACTTCGCTGATGCGGCACACCGAGATCCAGCGAATCGACCAGACCCTGCTGGAGGCATCCGGCGGCTGGGCCAGAGCCCCGATGATGACGCTGACCACCGCGCCCGAACCCAGCCCGGCCTATCCGCCGTCGACGTTCTATGTCCGCGGCACCGACGCCGACGGCAGCGTCCGGCTTGCGGTGAAGAGCGGCGCCACCGATCCGGCGCTGCCGGCGAACAATGATGTCGGCCCGAAGCCGGTGACCGTCGGCTCCGACGATGCCTCCGACATCGAGTGGCGCGCGGTCACCGTCCGCGGACCGAACGGCGCACTGACCACCGTCGCGATCGACCTGACCGAGGTCGAGTCCACGATGCGAGCCCTGATCTGGTCGTAGTTCGCCATCGGCGCGGCTGTGCTGTTGGTGCTCGGAGTGGTCGGCTATGCGGTGGTGCGTCGTAGCCTCCGCCCGCTTGCCGAGGTCGAGCAGACAGCGGCGGCGATCGCTGCCGGTGAACTGGATCGTCGTGTTCCACAACGTGATCCGCGCACCGAGGTAGGACGGCTTTCCTTGGCGCTGAACGGGATGTTGACGCAGATCCAGCGGGCGATGGCTTCCTCGGCGCAGTCGGCGGAGATGGCGCGCGAATCGGAGGAGCGCATGCGGCGTTTCGTCGGTGACGCCAGCCACGATCTACGGACCCCGCTGACCACCATCCGTGGCTATGCGGAGTTGTACCGCCAGGGTGCTGCGCGCGACACCGACATGCTCATGGGGCGCATCGAGAGTGAGGCAGGCCGGATGGGTCTGCTCGTCGAGGATCTGCTGCTGTTGGCCCGCCTCGATGAGCAGCGCCCGCTGGAGCATCGTCGGGTGGACCTGCTGGCGCTGGCCAGTGACGCGGTGCACGATGCGCAGACGGTGGCGCCGGAGCGCCAGATCCGGATGGAGGTGTTCGACGGCCCGGGCACCCCCGAGGTGCTTGGGGACGAGGCTCGCCTGCGGCAGGTCTTCAGCAACCTGATGTCCAATGCGGTGCAGCACACCCCGTCGTCGGCGGGGATCACCGTCCGGGTGGGCACCGACGACGACAATGCCGTTCTCGAGGTCTGCGACGAGGGGCCCGGCATGAATGCCGAAGACGCACAGCGGGTTTTCGAGCGCTTCTACCGCGCGGACTCGTCACGGACCCGTGCCAGTGGAGGATTCGGGCTGGGACTGTCGATCGTCGACTCGCTCGTCGCCGCGCACGGGGGCGCGGTATCGGTGGACACGGCCCCCGGCCACGGCTGCCGGTTCAAGGTCAGCCTGCCCAGGATCGTCGACGTCGCCGCTCAGTGCAGCTGAGCCAGCGCCGCCTTGATCTTGGTCTGCGCCTCGTCGAGGGATTCCGGTGACGGATTGCGATCGACAGAGGCGAACCCGAAATCGCTGAGATCGCGGGCAGGGAAGACGTGGACGTGCAGGTGCGGCACCTCGAGGCCGGCGATGATCACCCCGGCCCGGTCGGCGTCGAACGCCGCGCACACCGCCTTGCCGATCCGCTGCGATACCGCCATCACCCGACCGAACAGGGCGGGGTCGAGGTCCTGCCAGTTGTCGACCTCGGCACGCGGCACGACAAGCGTATGGCCCTGCGTCATCGGCTCGATGGTCAGAAACGCGACGATCTCGTCGTCCTCGTAAACGAATCTGCCGGGGATATCGCCGCTGATGATCATGGTGAATACGGTCGCCATGGAGTCGAGCATAGGCGGGTCGCTAAGGCTTTTCACGGCTGCGGCACCTATGCTGATCTTGTCCGCCAACAAGGCGCACTCCGCAGAAACCGACGTGACGGAGCCACAACTCGGTAACCCGTAGCCAAACAAAGGCGACCTGGACCATACCGACGGGATGGTTGGCTCATGCAGAAGCCGATGCCGGATGCCGTGCTGTTGCACGAGCTCAAGTCGATTGCCGCGGACAATGTCAATCGGCACCTGGCCACCACCAAAGATTGGTACCCGCACGATTACGTGCCGTGGCAGGAGGGCCGCAATTTCACGGCCACCGGCGGCACTGACTGGCATCCCGAGCAGTCGTCGCTGGGCGAGGTCGCCCGTGCGGCGATGATCACCAACCTGCTCACCGAGGACAATCTGCCGTCCTATCACCGGGAGGCGTCGGGGAGTTTCTCCCTGGACGGACCCTGGGGCGCCTGGGTGAATCGCTGGACCGCCGAGGAGAATCGGCACGGTATCGCGATCCGCGACTATCTGGTGGTCACCCGCGCTGTCGACCTCGGCGCCCTTGAGCGGGCCCGCTTGGAGCATGTGACCAACGGGTTCGAAGCCACCAAAGAGGAACTGGCCAAGTATGATTCGGAATTCCTGATGTCGATCGCCTATGTGACGTTCCAGGAACTGGCCACCCGGGTGAGTCACCGCAACACCGGGAAGGCTTGTGACGACCCGATCGCGGATCGACTGCTGGGGCGTATCGCGGCCGACGAGAACCTGCACATGATTTTCTACCGCAACATCTGTGATGCGGCCCTTGATCTTTCACCCGACCAGACGCTGGACGCGGTGGCAGCCGTCGTGGAGAACTTCCGGATGCCCGGGCAGGGGATGCCCGACTTCCGCCGCAACGGCGTGATCATGGCCAAGCACGGAATCTACGATCTGCGTCAGCACATGGACGAGGTGGTGATGCCGGTGCTGCGCAAATGGCGGATCTTCGATCGCACGGACTTCACCGCCAAGGGCGAAGCGCGCCGTGAGCAACTGGCCACGTTCCTGGAGGGCCTGGCCGTCAACGTCGTCCGGTTCGAAGATCAGCGGGACCGGATGCTGGCTCGCGAGGCCGCCAAGCGGGAGTTGCGCGCCAGCTGAGCAGGATCACGGCGCGCTGATCAGGCCGTGCACGTCCTCGACAGAGTAGGGCGCGTTACCGCGATGATCGCGGTACCCGATGAATCCTGTTTCCTGACGGGCGAACTCGCCGACGAACCCGCCCGCGGCGATGAAGATGCGGCCGGTGACGTCCTTGGCGAGATCGCTGACCAGATAGGCGTAGGTCGGTGCTACGTATTCCGGTGGGCCGGCGTCCAGTGCGCCCGCCATGCTGACGTCGTCGAGCAGCCCGCGCCGGTTCAGATCGGCGATGTGCGCCTCGTAGTCGTCCCCGGTCGACAGCCTGGTCCGGGCTCCCGGGCACACCACATTCGCCCGCACCCCGTAGGTTTTCAGTTCGGCCGCGATAGCCAGCGTGAGGCCGTTGACGGCGCCCTTGCCTGCCGGGTAGCCGGTGCCGCCGTAATCGCCGAGGAACGCGAACGAACTGGTGTTGACGATGGCGCCACCGCCCTGTTTCACCATGTGCGGCGCTGCCGCCCTGGCGATCTCGAACGTGGTGCCCAAGTGGGCGTCGAGCAGATCGTGAAACTGTGCGCTGGTGACGTTCAAGATCGAGGAACCGGCGGGTTCGGCGGTTCCTGCACAGTTGATCAGGATGTCGATGCTGCCGAACTCGGCCACGCACGCGTCGATCAGCCCGTCGGCCACCTGCGGATCGGCTGGCGAACCGGGATAGCCGATACCCGAAACACGGTGTGCGGCTTCGGAGACCGCATCCGGATCGCGGCCGTTGACCACGACCCGCGCGCCCTGCGCTGCCAGCAGGTCGGCAACGGCCAGGCCGATACCGCGGGTGCCGCCGACCACGACAGCGCCGCGGCCGGCGAGCAAACCACTAATCGGCTTTCTCCACCTCGGAGAACGTCATCGCATCCATGTTCCAGTAGCCGCGCAGGTTGGTGATCAGCCCACTGTCGTTGACCCGGTAGGTGAACACCCCGCGCACGGACGCAACGAACCCGTTCGGGAACTCGGTGCGCAACACCAGGATGTAGGCGATCTCGGTCGGCGAACTGGAAGGGAACGTCTCCTCGCAGGTGACCGTCAGGGAGTTGGGTCCGATGTTGGCGTCGTAGAACGCGGCCAGCGCCTCCTTACCCCGTACCCCGGTGCCGTCCGGATTGGTGACGGCCTCACCGATCGGGTCCTCGACGACGATGTCCTCGGACATCAGCGCCAGCCAACCCTCCCGGTCCCCGGTTTGCACGCACTGCCACGAGTTCCGTGACGCTGCGACAACCGGTGCCAGTGCCGCTTCGGTCATGACTCGCTACCGGTCCGCGTCGGTGTAGCGGATCACGCCGCGGATGTTGCGGCCCTCCAGCATGTCCTTGTACCCGTCGTTGATCTGTTCCAGCTTGTACTGCCGGGTGACCATATCGTCGAGGTTGAGACGGCCGGCCTTGTACATCGACAGCAGCAGCGGGATGTCATGGTGCGGGTTGCCGCCACCGAAGATGGTGCCCTGCAGGTTCTTCTGCAGCAGGGTCAGCATCGCGAGGTTGAGCGTGACCTGGTTGTCCATCAGGCCGCCCATCGCGGTCAGCACGCAGGTGCCGCCCTTGGAGGTGATGCCCAGGTAGTTGTCGATATCCTCGCCGTGCAGCTCGCCGACGGTGACGACGACCTTCTTGGCCATCCCACCGTGGGTGATCTCGGCGATACCGCCCATGGCGGCGAAGATGTCCGGGAAGACGTGGGTCGCACCGAACTTCAGCGCCTGATCGCGCTTCCATTCCACCGGGTCGATGGCGAAGACGTGGCGGGCGCCCGCGATGACCGCACCCTGCAGCGCGGACATGCCGACACCGCCGACGCCGACGATCGCGACATCCTCACCAGGACGGATATCGGCATTGCGGACAGCCGAACCGTAACCGGTGGTGACACCGCAGCCCACCAGACAGGCGACCTCGAACGGGATGCTCGGGTCGATCTTCACCACGGAGCTCTTGTGCACCACCATGTAGGGGCTGAAGGTGCCCAGCAGTGTCATCGGGTAGACGTCGGCGCCGTCGGCGGTATGCACGCGGAAGGAGCCGTCGGATACCGAGGCGCCACCGAGCAGGCCCGCGCCCAGGTCGCAGAGGTTGCGCATACCGGCCTGACAGGACGGACATTCACCACACGAGGGGATGAAGGACAGCACCACGTGGTCACCCGGCGCGATGTGCTCGACACCGGGGCCGACCTCGGTGACGACGCCCGCGCCCTCGTGACCACCGAGAACCGGGAAGCCCGCCATCGGGATGCCACCGGTCACCAAATGGTGATCGGAGTGGCACATCCCCGAGGCTTCCATCTGGATCTTGACCTCGTCCTTGCGAGGATCGCCGATCTCGATCTCCTCGATCGCCCAGGGTTGATTGAACTCCCTGATCAGAGCGCCTTTGGTCTTCATCCGCACGTGCCTTCCACTAGAAGCTTCGGTGACCCCAGACTAGAGGCATTAGTTAGGTGCGTCACAGCCACCCCCAATCAACTGCTTGGCCGGGTTTGTCACCAGATCGGGACGGGTGCCTGACCCAGCGGGTAATAGCCCGGCAGCTTCTCGCCGGCGATCGAACGCTCGATGCGCTTTTGCATGGTTGGGGTGAGGTCACCGGACTCGATGAGCTTCAGGAAGGCCTTCTGGACATGGCCGAAGTCGAAGAAATCGCGCTGCCATTCGATCAGCAGTTCGTCATTGAGCCGGAACCAGCTGCCGCCGATACCGTAGATCTCGTCGCGGGTGCCGTCGCTCTTGTGGGCGATCTGCTTCCAGAAGCCGACGATCTCGTTCTGCTTCTCGTCGATGAGCGTCTTCTGGTACTCGTAGACCCAGTTCTCCAGGCCCTCCATCTCCAGCCCCAGTGCGACATCGCGGATCTCGTCGCGGTTGACGCACATCACGTCTTCCTTGGGCCCGATGTTCCAGCCGTACGTGGCGTCCTCGGTGTAGAACTCCGCCATCGGCTTCCAGTCACCGGCCGCCTCCGCGTCCTGGTTGGCCTTCAGCCAGCGCTGGACCCAGTCTTCGAGTTGTTCGCGTGACGCCATTGTCAGTCCTTTTCTACGAGGGATAGAGCGCGGGTGGGACACATATCGACTGCCAGTTCCACGGCATCGCGGAGCTCGTCAGGGGGTTCGGTATCGAGGATCTCGACGACGCCGCGTTTGGGCACCTTGAACACGTCCGGCGCCTCCAGCTCGCACATGGCGTGGCCTTGGCACAGGTCCTCGTCGAGTTCTATTCGGTAACAGCCCATCTCAGGCCTTCATACGCTTGCGATAGCGAACCTTGGCCGGCTGCGCCAGCTGCACCACCATCTTCGAGTGGTCGTTCTGGTAGCTCTCCGGCGGCTGCGACAGCTCGAACTCGTACTCACGCAGCAGCACCGAGAAGATCGCCTTGATCTGCATCTGCGCGAACGCCGCGCCTACGCAGCGGTGCTTGCCGGCCCCGAACGGGATCCAGGTCCACCGGTTGATCAGATCTTCCTGGCGGGGCTTCTCATAGCGGCTGGGATCGAAGGCATCCGGGTCCGGGAAATCCTCGGCGATCCGGTTGGAGATCGCCGGTGAGGCGGCCACCATCTGGCCCTTGTGGATCGGATGGCCTGCCACTTCGAACTCGTCCTGCGCGACGCGCATCAGGATGATCAGCGGCGGATGCAGGCGCAGAGTCTCCTTGAGTGCGTTGTCGATCTTCGGAATCTGGCGCAACGCATGGAAACTCACCTCCTGGCCATCGGCGTAGAGCTCGTCGAGTTCGGTCTGGACTTGGGCGTAGAAGTCGGGATGGCGCAGCAGTTCGATCAACGTCCACGACGAGGTGCCCGAGCTGGTGTGGTGGCCGGCGAACATCAGCGAGATGAACATGCCGGTGACCTCGTTGGCGGTGAAGCGGGGGTTGCCCTCTTCATCCTTGATCGAGACCAGCACATCGAGCAGGTCGCGATCGCTCTTGTCGGTGGGCGGGTTGGCGATCCGGCCATTCATGATCTCCTGCACCAGCGCAACGAGTTTGACGCGCGACTCGTCGCGGATGCGGAAGCTCTCGATGTCCAGATAGGGGTCGACGTAGCACAGCGGGTCGGTGCCCCGCTCGAGCTGGTGGTAGTACTGGGCGAAGCGGCAGTCGAGCTGCTCGCGGAACTTCAACCCGATGAGGCAGGCCGTCGAGGTGTAGATCGTCAGCTCCGAGAAGAAGTCGAGTAGCTCGATCTCACCTTCATCGCCCCAATCGGCGATGATCTTCTTGACCTCGTTCTCGATGGTCGCGGCATGACCCTTCATCTGCTCGCCGCGCAGCGCGGTGTTGTGCAGCATCTCCGCCCGGCGTTCGGGGTCGGCGTCGAACACCACACCCTCGCCGAAGATCGGGGTCATGAAGGGGTAGGCCTCGGCCTGGTTGAGCTCGTTGTCATTGGACCGGAAGAAGAACTCGTTGGCCTCGGCGCCGGACAGCAGCACCACCTGCTTGTCGGCGAGCTGGAACCAGCCGGCATCGCCGCACTCGTTGCGGATCCGCCACATCAGCCCGATGGGATCGGTGCGGAACTCCTCCAGGTGGCCGTGCTCCTCGGCCTCGCCACCCGAAACGCGCTCTACCTCTTTGAGATCACTCATGATTCCGGCATCCCTTCTTCGCCGAGCGCAAGTTTCTGGCGGTCCTTCACGTCGGCCAGTGGAGCCTCGGGCTGGAGTTCCATGGTGGCGATGTAGCTGCCGCGCGGTGTCTCGGCGACGAACGCGATGGCCCGCGCCAGGTCGGAGGCGCGCATGAAGTAGTCGTGCCGGGCCTGGCCCCACTTTGCCCAGTCTTCGAGGGCGGGTCCGATGAGCTCAGCGGGCAGGCTCCAGCCCATCGAGGTCTTGGTCGGTCCGGGGTGCACGATCGACGCACGCACACCGGTGCCCTCGAGCTCCATCTGGTAGTTGGTCACCATCGCGACCAGGGCGGCCTTCGCCGCGCCGTAGGCACCCATGTGCGGGCGTTGCCGCAGTGCCACATCGGAACCCACGAAGATCAGGTCGCCACGCCGGCGCTCGATCATGCCGGGCAGCACCGCGGAGGCCACCCGGTTGGCGCCGACCAGGTGGATCTGGATCTGGGACTCGAACTGCTCGGTGCTGATCGCGTCGAGCTTGCCGAAGTAGGTGTCACCGGCACCGGCGACGAGCACCTCGATCTCACCGAGCTCGGAGGTGGTCTGCTCGACGGCCGCCTTCACCGAATCGGGGTCGGTGACGTCGAGGTGCACGGCGGTGGCCTCGCCACCGTCGGCACGGATCTTCTCGACGATCTCCTGCAACTTCTCGACCCGGCGTGCGCCGAGTGCAACGGGAAACCCGTTGGCGGCGAGCTTGATCGCGGTGGCCTCGCCGATACCGGACGAGGCGCCGGCGACCAGCGCGGGACGACGTTCGGGGAGAGGATCGAATCTGGACATGCAACGAGGCCTTTCAGGCTCAGCGGAGCTAGGACGGATATGGGTTTCAGCGGTGGGACACCGTAATCGGAAGACGAGCGAATCCGCGGACACTGCTGGAGTGGACGCGGACGGCGTTGACCTCATCGACCTCATATCCGCGGATTCGCTTGAACAACTCGGTCAGTGCGACCCGGGCCTCCATCCGCGCCAGATGCGCGCCGAGGCAGAAGTGGGCACCGCTGCCGAAACTCACCAGCTTCGGACCGATCTCACGGTCGATGCGGTACTCATCGGGGTTCTCGAAGACCCGTTCGTCACGGTTGGCGGACCCGATCAGCAGGACCAGCACGTCATCCGCGGGTACCACGGTGTCGTAGAACGTGAGGTCCTCGACGACGGCGCGGGCCAAGATCTGGCTGGAGGCGTCATAGCGCAGCGTCTCCTCGACCCACGGCGTCACCAGGTCGTGGTTGTCGAATACCGGAGCCAGCTGATCTGGGTTCTTGTAACCCCAATATGCGGCATTGGCCAGTAGTTTGGTGGTCGTCTCATTTCCGGCGACGACCATCAGGAACAGGAACGCCATGATCTCGTCGTCGGTGAGCTTGTCCCCGTCGATCTCGGCCTCGACCAACGCCGAGGTGAGGTCATCGGAGACGTTCTTGCGGCGTTGTTTGACCATATCGGCGTAGTAGACCAGCAGTTCGCCGGAGGCCTCGATGGCCGATGTCGGCACATCGGCCACACCGTCCTCCCGGTGCATCACGCCATCGGCGAGTGCGCGGATCCGATCTCGATCCTCGTCCGGCACGCCCATCAGTTCGGAGATGACGTCCATCGGGAGCTTGCCCGCGAATGCGTCGACATAGTCGAATGATTCGCTCTGCAGCGCCACGTCCAGGTGCTGGACGGCGATCTCGGTGACGCGGGCTTCCAGCTCGCGGATACGTCGCGGGGTGAAACCCTTGGACACCAGCGTGCGCAGGCGTAGGTGACCGGGATCGTCGAGGGCCAGAAACGACATGACGCGGTGGGCTTCGTCATTGCGTGAGATGGGATCCAGCGCGACGCCGTGCTTGTTGGACAGCGTCACGCTGTTCCGGAAGCCGGCCACCACATCCTTGTGCCGGGACAGCGCCCAGAACTTGCGTTCCTCGTTGTAGTAGAGCGGCGCCTCATCACGCAGCCGCTTGTAATACGGGTACGGATCTTCGTGGAAGTCGTAGTCGTACGGGTCCAGTATCGGGGCGGCGGTGTGCTGGCTCAAGGGTTCTCTCCCAAGATGAGGCTGACCGAGTACGTGAGCCGGTCGGCGATCTGGTGGTAGGTGAATGCGCCGCTGCCGGCGTTGACAAGCGCACCGAAAAACGTCATCTCCAGGGCTGAGACGATGCGGGGATCGGCATCGGGGCCGACGGCCGAACGGATGCGTTTGTGGATCTCGGTGCCGATGCGGTCGCGGACCGCGCGGACCGCCGGATCGCTGCCCCCGCCCAGCAGGGCGGTGGTGCAGGCCGCGGCAACCTCGGGTTCGTCGGCGACGACCAGGGTCAGGGCGCGGACCGCTTTGTCCACGCGGGTTGTTCTCGAGTCGTTGACGTCGGTGAAGTACGGCACCTGCCGCACCAGATCGAGGTACACCTCGGCGATCAGGTGGTTCTTGGAGGAGAAGTACGTGTACGCGGTGGCCGGGGCGACCTTGGCGCGAGCCGCGACCGCGCGCACCGTCAGATCCGAGTAGGACGACTCGCGCAACATCTCCATGCCCGCGCTCACGACCTTGCGGAAGGTTTCTTCCTGGCGCCGGTTGCGGGGCGTTTCTGCCGGCACGGCGTCTACCTTGCCTGTGACGGTCACCACCGAATCGCTGGACACATGTCCAAGTTATCGGATGAAGTCTCCGGCAGGCAAGTGATGTGCACAAATTGCCAGTACAGAAGGCTGCTTTAGGTGCAGGTCGAACGGCCGCACGGGCCAGCCTTGCCACCGGAGCAAGCGTGCGGTTATGGTTCGATGGAATCCTGTCGGACACTTGTCCAGAGAATATGGACCACGAAATCTAGGAGTGGGATGTCGATTCTGGCGGATCGCGAGAGCCGGCTGTTCATCGACGGCAAGCTCGTCCCCGGCGGCGGGGGCACATTCGAGACGATCAACCCCGCCACCGAAGAGGTGCTGGGCGTCGCGGCCGATGCCGACGAAGCGGATATGGGAGCGGCGATCGGGGCGGCGCGCGCGGCGTTCGACGACACCGACTGGTCCACCAACACCGCGCTGCGGGTGCGGTGCCTGCGCCAGCTTCGCGAAGCCCTGCAGGCGAACGTGGAGGATCTGCGGGAACTGACCATCGCCGAGGTGGGTGCGCCGCGGATGCTGACCTCGGGTGCGCACCTGGAAGGCCCGATCGACGATCTGGCGTTTTCAGCCGATACCGCGGAGAACTATGCGTGGCGCAGTGATCTCGGATATGCGACACCGCAAGGCATTCCGACCAACCGCACGATCGCACGGGAGGCTGTCGGCGTGGTCGGCGCGATCACCCCGTGGAACTTCCCGCACCAGATCAACCTCGCCAAGGTCGGTCCCGCGCTGGCCGCAGGCAATACGCTCATACTCAAGCCCGCGCCGGACACCCCGTGGGCCGCTGCCGTGCTCGGCGAGATCATCGCCGAGCACACCGATTTCCCAGCGGGCGTCATCAACATCGTCACCTCCGACGATCATGGTGTCGGCGCGCTGCTGTCCAAAGATTCTCGGGTGGACATGGTTTCGTTCACCGGGTCGACGAACACCGGGCGTGCTGTGACGATCGATTCGGCAGCGACCATCAAGAAGGTCTTCCTGGAACTCGGCGGCAAGTCGGCCTTCATCGTGCTCGACGATGCCGATTTGAACGGCGCCTGCGCGATGGCCGCCTTCACCGTCGCGATGCACGCCGGGCAGGGGTGCGCGATCACCACCCGCCTGGTGGTTCCGCGGGCGCGGTATGACGAGGCGGTCGAGGCCGCAGCGGCGACGCTCGGTGGGATCAAGCCCGGCGATCCCAACAGCAAGCGCACGGTGTGTGGGCCGGTCATCTCGGCACGTCAGCGTGATCGGGTGCAGTCCTACCTGGACCTGGCGTTGGCCGAGGGTGGTCGGTTTGCCTGCGGTGGTGGACGTCCCGCCGATCGGGACACCGGATTCTTCATCGAGCCGACCGTGATTGCCGGACTGGACAACACGGCGCGGGTGTCCCGCGAGGAGATCTTCGGACCGGTCCTGACGGTGATCGCCCACGACGGAGACGACGATGCGGTCCGCATCGCCAACGATTCCCCGTACGGATTGTCGGGCACCGTGTTCGGCGCCGATGACGAACGTGCGCAGGCAGTGGCGACGCGGCTGCGGGTCGGCACGGTCAACGTCAACGGCGGCATCTGGTATTCGGCAGATGCGCCGTTCGGCGGGTACAAGCAGTCCGGTGTCGGCCGCGAAATGGGTGTGGCCGGCTTCGAGGAGTACCTGGAGACCAAATTGATTGCGACCATCGCGACCTAGCGCGACCTGAACAACACCGGCACGTCGAGAGGAAATCATGGGGCAGTTCGAGAACAAGGTGGGCATCGTCACCGGCGCCGGTGGCGGCATCGGCCAGGCATACGCCGAGGCGCTGGCCCGTGAGGGTGCCGCCGTCGTCATCGCCGATATCAACCTCGAGGGGGCCCAGAAGGTCGCCGACGGGATCAAGGGCGAGGGCGGCAACGCGCTGGCCGTGCGGGTCGACGTGTCCGATCCGGACTCGGCCAAAGAGATGGCGGCACTGACGCTTTCGGAGTTCGGCGGTATCGACTACCTGGTCAACAATGCCGCGATCTTCGGTGGGATGAAACTCGACTTCCTCATCACGGTCGACTGGGACTACTACAAGAAGTTCATGAGCGTGAACCTCGACGGTGCGCTGGTGTGCACCCGCGCGGTGTACCGCAAGATGGCCAAACGTGGCGGCGGCGCCATCGTCAACCAGTCCTCCACCGCGGCGTGGCTGTACTCGAACTACTACGGGCTGGCCAAGGTCGGCATCAATGGCCTCACCCAGCAGTTGGCCACCGAGCTCGGCGGCCAGAACATCCGCGTCAACGCCATCGCGCCCGGTCCCATCGACACCGAGGCCAACCGCACCACCACCCCGCAGGAGATGGTCGCCGATATCGTGAAGGCAATTCCGCTGTCGCGCATGGGACAGCCGGAGGACCTGGTGGGCATGCTGCTGTTCCTGCTCTCGGATCAGGCCAAGTGGATCACCGGGCAGATCTTCAACGTCGACGGCGGACAGATAATCCGCTGATGAGCGCCTGCGCGAAGAGGAGACGACGTTGAGCGAGCGCCTGCGCGAAGAGGAGACGACGTTGAGCGAGCTGACACTCGGCTACATCGGCCTGGGCAACCAGGGCGCCCCGATGGCCAAGCGACTGGCCGACTGGCCGGGCGGGCTGATCGTCTTCGACGTCCGGACCGAGGCGATGACACCGCTGGTGGAACTGGGTGCGACATTGGCCGACCGCGTCGCCTATGTCGCCAAAGCAGATGTCATCTGTGTCACGGTGCTCAACGACGCCCAGGTGCGCGATGTGGTGACCGAGCTCGGCGAACACGCCGCAGCGGGCACCGTCATCGCCATCCACTCCACGATCGAGCCGGGCACCGCGCCCGAACTGGCCGAGCAGTTGCGGCCCAAGGGCATCCACATCGTGGACGCCCCGGTCAGCGGTGGGGCCGGCGCCGCGGACAAGGGTGAACTCGCTGTCATGGTGGGTGCCGATGAAGAGGCCTACAACGCGGTCAAACCGGTGTTCAAGAAGTGGGCGTCCCTGGTGGTGCGCGCCGGTGAGCCCGGTGCGGGTACCCGGATGAAGTTGGCCCGCAACATGCTGACTTTCATCGGGTTCGCCGCGGCCAACGAGGCGCAGTACCTTGCCGAGGCTGCGGGAATCGACCTGCAGAAGCTCGGGCGGGTGGTTCGGCACAGCGATGCGCAGAGCGGTGGCCCCGGCGCCATCATCCTGCGCGATGACATGGCACCGCTGGCCTCCGATCACTGGCTGTTCGACATGTTCACCCATACCCGCGGTCTTGGTGAGAAGGATCTGACCCTGGCGCTCGGGTTGGGTGAGGCTGTGGGAGTGGATCTTCCGTTGGCACAGGTGGCCTTGCAGCGCCTGGCCGACGGTCTCGGAGTACCGCACACCAAGGAGAAGTGAGTATGGACGATCGCCGTGAGCAGGGCCTGCAGAAGATGAACGAGGTCTACGGCTGGGAGATGCCCGATATCCAGGGCGACCCGTACTTCGATCTGACCGTCGAACATCTCTTCGGCACCATCTGGACCCGTCCGGGGCTGTCGATGCGGGACAAGCGCCTGCTGACGCTTGCGGCGGTCACCGCGGTGGGGAACTCGGACCTGGCCGAGATCCAGGTCAACGCCGCACTGCACAACGAGGAATTTACCGCCGACGAGCTCAAGGAGGTGTCGGTCTTCCTGACCCACTACCTCGGATTCCCGTTGGGCTCCAAGCTCGATGGCGCGGTCGGCAAGGTGGTGCGCAACCGCAAGAAGGCCGCCGATAAGGGTGGCGCTGAGGACAAGAAGAGCAATGTGAATGCCGCGGTGAAGATGCATTCCGGGAAGTCGCTCGATGATGAGTAGATACGCGTCGCTGTCCCGCGACGAGCTGTCCACCCTGGTCCCCGAGCTGCTGCTGATCGGCCAGCTGATCGACCGGTCCGGAATGGCTTGGTGCATATCGTCGTTCGGTCGCGAGGAGATGCTGCAGATCGCCATCGAGGAGTGGGCGGCGTCCAGCCCGCTCTACACGAGGCGGATGCAGAAGGCGCTCAAGTACGAGGGCGTCGACATCTTCACCCTGTTCAAGGGTTTGCAGCTGGATATCGGTGCGCCGCCGCAGTTCATGGACTTCCGCTATATCGTCCACGACCGCTGGAACGGTGAGTTTTATCTGGATCACTGCGGCGCACTGATGGACGTCGAGCCGATGGGTGAGGACTACGTCAAGGGCATGTGCCATGACATCGAGGACCCCACCTTCGATGCCACCGCGCTGGCCACCAACCGTAAGGCTCAGGTGCGGCCCATCCACCGGCCGCCCAGGACACCGTCTGATCAGCATCCGCACTGCCGGTGGACGGTCATCATCGACGAGTCCTACCCGGAGGTGCCGTTCATCCCGGCAATGGACATCGTCGGCGCCACGAACGCGCACGCATGCGAGCTCGATCCGATCGATCCGAGCGACGAAGGTATGGCCGACTATTCGGGTGAGCTGCTCGCCGATGTCGACTTCGCGGCGTTCTCGCATTCGGCGCTGGTCCGGATCGCCGACGAGGTCTGCATCCAGATGCATCTGCTGGTCAAGTCGTTCACGATCGCCGTCGAGAAGCGCGCCAAGGATGATGCGGCGCTCGCCCGGTCCATTCGGACCAAGCAGCTGATCGGCATCGCCGGGGTGGCCGCCGAGCGAATCCACAAGGCGCTCAAGCTCAGCGCCGATGCCAAGGGCGCGCTGCGGGTGCTCGAACTGCACCCGATGCTGAACCCGGCGGCCTATGTGTCGGCCGATGTCGATCCGGATTTCGTGCACGTGCGCCGTTCACCGGCGTATGAGGACGGCTCGTGGATCTCGCTGGTCTCGCCGCTGGTCGACGCACCGTTGCAGGCGATCGTGCAGGCCGTCGACCCGCACCTGCGGGCCGAGGTCTCGGGCACCGAGACGGACTGGACCGTCCGCGTCATCGAGACCGACACCCCGGCAAAGAAGTTGCCCGAGGTCGAGGTGTGCGAGTTCAG
>JBPPMV010000108.1:0-9828 GCA_051306235.1 Mycobacterium sp.
GTGGCCCACTGCCCCGGCGGCTCTGCTCCCGTGGCGGGGGTGCCCAGATCGGGCCACGGTGGCGATACGGGCGCTGCCGGCGGGGGTGCTGCATGGGCGCCGTAGCCCGCGTCAAGCATTGCGCGAGATGCGAGGTCGGGCCACTGCGGCGGCGGTGGTGGTGTAGGTGACTCGGGGTGAGGAGGCAACGTTTCGCGCTGAGCGCCCTCGGTAGAGGAGAGGTGGCCCGCCTGATCGGTCGGGAGGTCGCGTTCGGTCATAACATGATCCTAATCTGCGTGAATGACGTTAATCGGCACTACTTTTGGCACCCGCGATTTTGAGCACATTCAGCTGCCGGGTGCGCGGGTCGGTAACGCCTCCCCGCCGCCCACTGCGGCCATCGTGTCGTGCTGAACCATTGCATCGGCGCGCGTAAGAGCCGGCCCCGGAGCGAATGCGCGAATAAGCGGCCATGGCGCCTGCCTGGCCTTCTCGTCGGAAACGCCTAGAGCAGTGAAGGCTTCGTCGGACATCTCGATACCGAAGCGCACCCCCTGATCAGAAATCCACCACATCGCCTCACGTGAGGATGCCAGCGGCGCAGCACTGGTCGTCATGACAAGATTCGTCGCGCCCGGGCTGATAAATACCTGGTCGGCCTCAACGGATTCCGGATCACGCACACCCTTGGGGAGACGGACCACCCGATTCTCTGCGCCCATGGGGATAGGCAGCCCCTGACCCGACAGGACCGTCACCTCGGCGGCGCGGTCAGTCACACCCTTCGACCAGGCCAGGCACGTCGTCGTATCTACGCTCGTGTCCACCAGATGCAACCGGGTGGCCGGGTAGAACGACACCGGCAGGTCATCAACGACCGGCACCTCGGCCAGCCTGTCGGGAGACACCTGGATCGGCGCGACATCACCGAAGGAGTTCGCAGAGCGCAACAGCGAGGCCACAAACGGGGAGATCCGCTGCACCCCGCTCTGCAACAACACATACAGAGAGTCCTCGGCGCCGGGCTGGCCCACCTCGCGCACCGCGAGCACCGAGCCGATCACCGCACCCTCGGCAACATTCCAGCGCGGGCGCTCGCCGGCACCCACCACATTCGGGCTCACCAGCGGGTCGGTAGCCGGCAGGGCATCAAAAAGCACCCGCGACAACGGAACAGGATCCGGCGCCGCGGAATCCACTCCCAGCGCCAAGGCCACCGCCTTATTGCTCAAATCAATCTCGGAGCGATGCCCTTCCCAGATCACATAGGTTCGATCGCCGTAGCGGCCCAGGATGGCATCAGGCATCTTCAACGCTGCCGACCGCTGGCCCAATGTCAACTGCCCGGCAATGGCTGTCACCACAGGCTCACTGGCCGCCGAGGCGGTCGACGTCGCCGTGGGTGCGGTGTCACACACCGCCCACCGTGATGTCGATTCACTGCGCAACGGCATCAAAGACGGTGCGCCGATGATGCCCACCAACGCGCCTTGCGGGTACTTCTCCAGCTCAGGTGCTTTGACAAACGTCGGATTGCCCGCCTGCCCGGCAATCAACCGGGCACTCATCAAATTCAGTGCAGGATGCAGCCGGCCCTCGACGCGTACATAGACCGCCCCGGTGTCACGATCAGCAAGAATCGCCGACTGCCCCACTTGCCCAGCCGGTTTGAACCACGACAAGGCAAACGCCAATCCCAACGCCAGCAGTGTGAAGCCCACACCGAGCACCAGCGCGATGCCGCGTCGCCGCTCGGGGTCATACTCCAGCCGCACCCCGTGGTGACTGAGGGCGGCCGCGTTGCGGCGATTCCAGAAGTAATGAGCCGTAACTTGCAGCCGCGAAGTCAGATTCAGCGCCATGACACCAACCATAACGTCGGCCGACTACCGAAATCGGCACTAATTTCCGAGCCCCCGAGATAGGTCGCGCGCGTGGTGCTCACGCCGCGCGCGGCACGCAGAGAAGCCCGGTCAAGTCCTGGCGCAACGCTTCGGGTGTCGCCGGCCAAATGCTCATCCACTTCTTCCCGTCCGCCGACGTGCTCGTGGTGATGCTGATGCGCCCGAACTCGGTGTCGACCACTGTCACCACACGGGGATGGACGTGCTGAGCGATACCCTGATCGATCACCACCGCCACCGCCATAGCCGACTCATCGACGCGTGCCGCAGATGCCAGGGCCTGCGCCTGCCGAGGCGCCAGGCCTAGCCGCCCAACGGCGGCGACCATCGCATCACGCCCGTGTGGCGCGGCAGCATCGAGGGTCACCTGCAACAAGTCCGCAGGCACATTCACACCCTCGATGTCGGCCGGCGCAGCATGCCCGAGCGCCGGAATCAGGGTCTGCGCCATCAAATCGGCCTGGGCGCGGGCATCATCTGTTTCGCCCACCCCGTCAATGACCACCTCGTCACCGTCGCGGGCGGCCATGGCCAGCCACCGCTTGTGCTGGCACACCACCACGACCCGCTCATCCACGGCAGGACTGACACCGTCACGAGCCGGTTGAGCCGAAGGCCGCCGAAACGCCAGTACCGCTTGACGATCCGCGCGGCCCAGCACGGTCATCCAGTCCCGGATCGGATCATCGACGGTGCCGGTAGCGCTGATGGCGCCGGCCTGCACCAGACTCAGGTATTCCGCGGTCTGCGTCAGTGGAACCGAGCCCGCCGTCGAGTCAACGATCAACTCGTGATGCACCGATGGAATGTAGGGCTTGAGTCGCAGAGCGACCGGCATCGATTCCACACCCAGGAGTGCCTGTAGGACCCACACGCCGTTCGCCGTCGTTGATAACGCCATAATCATCTCCCCCAACCATTTGTTTCGTGCAGCAGAAAGGGGGCCAACACTGTTGGCCCCCTTTCCGTCTCGCCGCTTTAAAGCGCTCTGGTCAGCCTTAAACCAGGAACGTGTTCGCCGAAGCGCCGTCCTGGGACACGAAGTCCATGCCGGCCTGGTCGGTGGCCGCACCGTGCCGGTGGATGACTTCCTTGCCCTCATTGGTGGCGTCGATGATCATCTGCTGAGCCTGGGCGTAGGTGACCGACGCCTGCTCGGTGGTGAAGTACTCCGCGATACCGCCGAGCAGGTTCGTCGCCTCGCCGGCGATGTTGTCCAGCTCGGCGCTGAACGAACCCAGAGCGGCGTTGTAGTCGACGATCGCGCCGGGATTGACCTTGATCATGCCGTCCATATTGGTGAAATCCTCTCAGTGTCTGTGGTGTTTGGTGATGTCAGGTGAAGCGCAGGCCGCCGGCGACCGACTGGATCTGCTGGGCGCTCTGCCCGTCGATGTTGGTGAAGTCCGGGGCGCTGTTGCGCAACGCTGCGATCAGCGACTCCCAGCGCATGTTCATTTCGCGCTGCGCCTGCGAAACCTCTTCTGCGGTGGCCACGTTGGCCACGCCCGCCTGCCCGTCGAGGCCGCCACTGGCCTGCAGGTCGGTCGAGTGCTGCTGGTAGCGGCTCAGGACATCGAGTGCCCGCATCTTGAGGTCGTCGAGCTGGTCTGCGGTCGACTGGATCTGGGCCGCGCCAACGATCTGCTGTGCCATGAAAACTCCTGATTCTGAAATGGTTTGTGTGTCGATCTAGACAAAGCCTATGACGGTTTGCGTACCGGTCCGTGCGCTAATTTCAGCTACCTGTCCCCCCTGTCGCCCCGGGCGAGAGTCACCTGCATCGTCCGGCCTTGGCGCTGCTGCTCCGAGGATCCGGCACCATCGCGACCCATGGCCGACATCGGCGGCGCTCCATACAGGCCCCCGGCACCTGCACCTCTGCCACCGGCGGGCACCGGTTCCGGAACCCCGCCAAATCCGCCAGGCAGCTTGGGCGCGTTCGGAGTTGAGAAGCTACCCACTGGCCTGGTGTAGGTACTTGTCGGCGCAACACCTGTTCCGCCGCCGCCCACGCCACCAGCGCCACCGCCGGTCAGTGCCGCAGCAGGCGTACCCGCCATCGGTGCGCCCCCCGCTGCTCTCGGTGTCGCGCCGCCCATACCGCCCATGCCGCCCATACTCGAACCGAGCTGCCCCAGTAGCCCCATGGGCATCTGGGCGAACTGGCCGAGCATCTGCGGAGCCTGCTGCAGCTGTCCTGCCATCCCGGTGACCGACGACAGTTGTCCCGCCATACCGGACATCGACGACAGCGCATCACCCGGGGCAGACATCGCCTCACTGGCCGGGACCGCCGCTGTGCTGGCCTGCTGCATACTCTGCGAGCTCGCCTGCAGTGCGCCCTGCACGCCGGCCTGTGCGCCGGCATCTGCCAGTGCCGCGAGCGCGGCAGCCGGGTTGGGGGCCATCGGGGCGAACGGCGGCGGTGTGGCCAGAACGGCCACCGCGGCGGCCACCGCGGCTTGGTACGTCGACATGATGGCCGCGTTCTGCACCCACTGCCGTTCATACTCGGCCACCAAGCCGACGATCGCCGGCGTGTTCTGCCCCAGGATGTTCGACGCCACCAACGCCTCGGTGTCGACAAGGTTCTGATCCGAAACCGGCCCAGGAGTCATTGTCGTGGCCGCCAAGTTATAGGCGTCGACAATGGCCATATTCTGCGCGAAGGCCTCCTCGAACCAGGCCACCGCGATACCCAGAATGGTCGAGAACGCTTGTGCGGTCATCGTCATCGCCGCGCCACCAGCACCCTGCCAACCAACAGCCGCCGTCGATGACGTGCTCGTGCTCATCTGGGCGATTTCCGAAGTCAGCATCATCGCGGCAGCCTGATGTGCGGCAGCGCTCGCCGCCGCACTGGCCCCATGATCGCCGCTGGTCAGCTGGTAGTAGTTGACCTGCGGCGGGTTGGCCGCCGAATCCCCGAACCCTGGCATCGCTGCGTGACGTGCCTAGATCGCCAGCGCGGCTTGCTGCAGCACATCCTGAGCGGCGTAGCTCGTGCCGTTGACCCCGACATTGCCGGCGAACATCGCCCGCGTCATCGTCAGCTGAGTCAACGCCGCCACAGCAGCAGCCCCGCGCGCATTGATCGCCGCCGCCACCGCCATCGACGCCGGATCACTCCCCGGCGGCAGCACCGTAGTCATCACCGGAGCCGCGCCCGAGGTACCCGCGGCCATCGTTGCCGCACCTGCGGTCTCGGCCGCCGACAACATCCCTACCAGCGCCGGATCGACGCCAATCAAACCTGCCATAGCATGAGCCTCCCCGTGTCCAAAAAACTGTGTATCGACAGCATAAATGCACCCAAAGACGGTCGCGTGCACTAATTTCCGCGACCTGCGCAAACACCAGCCCGAACAGGCGCTTTAATCGCAGATTCCATCAGTTCTGGCCCGCAGGTCGTCGGGTCGTCGCCCGCTCTCTCACCGGTTCGGGTGTCCAGGCCACCAACACCCCGTCGGTACTTGCAGGTTGGACGAAAATGCCCTTGCCCTGGCGCTGCGGCTCAGCGTAAACACCGCTGATGACCGGACCATCGGTGCGCCGGCCGTCCAGAACGATGGTCGGTTGCAGACCGCCGGCCAGCCGGCCCAGCACGCTGTTACCCGAGGACTGGAAACTCCACATCTTGATGTCCGCGGCGGCGATGATGTGCATGCCGAGTTGGTCGGCCTGCTCGACGTAGCTTGCTAGCTTCAGCAGCGGGTTCTCCGCGGAGTTCCACGAGGTGGCGTCGTCGACCACGATGAAGATCTTGCGGCCGGTCCAGAACTGGCGCGACAGCATTTCCGCGGTACTGGTCCCCGGAGGTGGTGTGCGCCGGTCGAACAGCTCGCACAGCTCCGTGGCGGCCCTGGCTATGTCGTCGCGGGTGTAGGCATACCGCGACAGCCACGTCTCGTCGGGAACCACGCCCAGATGCCGCCGCCGCGGATCGATGAGCACGATGGTGGCTTCGTCGGGGCTGTAGTGGGCCATGATGCTGTGCATGACGGTGCGCAGGAACGCCGTCCGTCCCGATTGCGCACGCCCGACCACCACCGCGTGCGGATTCTCAGCGAAATCCAGAAACGCTGGGCCCAGGCTCGATTCCGACAGACCGAACGGCACCAGGTCCTGCTGTGCGCCGCCGTTCACCTTGGCCAGCACGTCAGACAGCGTCACCTTTTCTGGCAGCCGCTTCACTTCGGCGGCCTTGTCGACCCCGGCTACCTGGCGCACCACCGCACCCACAGCACGGTCCTCGACGCGCCCGCCCGGTTCGTTGGCCAGCACCGGCTCACCCACCATGATGTGGAATCCGGCCTGGCTCAACCCATGACCGGGCTTATCGGGTACTTCATTGCCGCGGTTGACCGCCGTGTGTTGCCGGCCGAGCTCCGATTCCCGGGTATCGGTCATCCGCAGCTCGAACCGTTCGTTGGACAGGGTCTTCACCGGCGTCGGGATATTGGACAGGTAGCTCGTGTGGGTGACAACCGTGCGCAGCCCGTAGTTGCTCGCCCGCTGCAGCTCAATGAACCGCTTGGATAGCTTCTGATCCTCGTTAAACTTGGCCCAGCCATCGACAACCAGCACGACATCACCGCCGGCCACACCGATATCGGTGGGATTGGGGCCGAACTTGGCTGTGCGCACCTGCTCCATATCCAGACCCCGCGTCGCGAAGATCCGTTCGCGCTCCTCCACGATCGCCTCGACTGTCGCCATCAGCCGCGCCACGCCCTCTGAGTCGCCAATGGCGGCCACCGAAGCCACGTGCGGCAGCTCCTCCAGGCGTGAGAGCTTCGGGCCACTAGCGGCGATGCAATAAAACTGCACCCGTTCCGGGCGATACATCAACGCAGCGGCAGTAACCATCGTCATGACCGCCGTCGTATGGCCCTGCCCAGAGGCGCCGACAATCAGCGCATTACTCTTCAGAAGGTCCAAGTAGCAGACACTTTGGCGGTGCTCGCGAGGCCGATCCTCCAGCCCTACCGGAAGGATGAGCCCAGGATTCTGGCCGTAATCCACGTTCCACGGCTTGCCGCCACGAAGCCGCGCCACCAGATCATCCGCAGACGGCGGCGCACCCAGCGGCGGCAGCCACAGATCACGCGGCGGAGCGGCCCCTGTCGCCTGCAGCGACTCGATCACCGCATCAATGATCGTCACGCTCTCTTCGGTCGGCGCGGCCACCACCGGGGCATCGTCGCGCCCGACCGGTTCTGCCAGAAGACCGTCAACGTCGAACGCCTCGCCGGCCGTGAACGGCCGCGGCTCAAACCACGTCCCAGCCTCCAGCGGACGGCTGTTGTCCGGCCCGGTCTGCGGCACAAACTTCCCCGAGGAATAGAAGAACCGGTACGGCCGTGGTTGCCGCTGCGCGATACGCAGATACGCAGTGCCCTCAGCGCCCTTCTCATCGATCCTGGCCGCGATCGCCGAACCGATGGCCTCGCGCGAATCCTCGTCCGTGCCGGTCCGCCCGGCGATGGTAAATCCGAGCAACTTGCGAATATCGCGCAGCTTCTGGGTATCCAAGGTCTGCCCCACCAGCTGCAGGAACATGTGATAGGCGCGGCCCTGGCGCATGATTCGCCAGAACAAGTTGCGGAACTTGTCGCCCCACTCTTTGTCGCTGAGCAATTCCTGGTACTCGTCGGCAATCACCCACATCACCGGAACCGGCGGCAACGACGGATCGGTGAGGCGACGCTGGTTGTACACATTCAGATCCACCACGTCCGGGCCCACCGCGTTGCACAGCGCACCACGACGATCCAGCTCGCCCTCCAGGGCCTCATACATCCGCCCGACCAGGTGCCGCTCATCGCCCAGGTTGCTCACACTGGCCACCACATGCGGGAACTGCTCGAGCACGCCGGCCGCCGACTTCAACTTGAAGTCGAAGAACACCACGTTGGCAACCTCAGGGGAATGCGTCAACGCCAGCGCAGCCACCTCGGTGATGATGCCCTCAGATTTGCCCGCACCCGTCGTGCCGATGAACAGCGAGTGCATCCCCATGCCCTGCTGGCTGCCCTCTTTCAAATCGAGCTCCACGACCTGGCCGCTCTCATCAAGGCCGACCGGGAACCTCATCCACTCCGGGCCCTGGCTGCGCCGCGCCGACCACAACCTGTCCACATCGAGGTTGCGCGGATCGCGAATACCCAAAGCATCAAGCAGCGTTCGCTGCGACGTGGATTCGTTGATCGCGGCCGCCGAAGCAGCCGTGCCGCGGAAACGCGACATCGCCCGCGCGAACCGCTCCGCGGCGGCATAGGACAGATAGTCAGCCTTGGCATAGAACGCGTCATCAAGCTCATCGGAGGACACATGCTGCGCACCACTGAGTTTCGTCAAGTCCTCCGCGGGCATCCGCTTGCGCAACACACCATCAACGAGCCGATAGGTTGTCTCCTCCGAGAAACCCACCCACGTCTTGGTGCTGAACACATCAGACGGCGCGGGCGGCGGCACAGAGGGGGCCAACCGCACGAAGCACGTCCCCGCATAGCCGGAGCTACCCGTCAGCCCCGCCCAATCCTCCGGCGTGCCACAGTGATCGTCGACGATAATCCGAAACGGTGACACCGTGTTCGTCTCGCCATACATACCGGTCGCCGGCGGAGCCCACTCACTGCGCGGCACCTCAGCCGAATCCAGGAATTCCTCCAACTCGGCCGGCGAAGAGAACAGCAACCGCCGCTCGCCACACCCATCGCGCTGCGACTGGTGCTGCATATGGGGCAACCATTTCGCCCAGTCCCACAGCGTCGGCGCGCTACTAACCACCAAGATCTGCAGATCAGCGGGGCTATGAAACGCGGCCAGTTGGCACAGCATCGCGCGCATCAAACCGTGCGCCTGGTCCATGTCACCGACGAACGACATGCCGGCGAAACGCTGCAGCCAAATCACCTTCGCCATGTCATCGATGTATTCCTGCTCCAGCAGAAACTTGCGCAGCGCGTGACCTGTTGCAGGCTCAATCTGCGAGGGCTCCGGCACGTCGGGCTTCTCGATGATCATGGCCAGCTTCACCGTGCCGATGCCGACCCGCACCTCACCGAACTCATCCGAACTTGGGGACCGCTCCCACATCCTCTCCGTACCGATAGCGGCTACCAGCTTGTCCGGCTCCCAATGGAAATGCTCGCGGTGCTCGAACTGCGCACGGCGCTGGACCTGGACCTCATCGCGGATATCGTCCAAGCGGGAGAAGGACATCGCACGGTGCTGGGTCAGCTCGCCCCACGACATCTTCTGGGCCGCGCCCCTGCCGCGGAAGAGCATGCCCGCCATGCCGATGACCATCATGATGCCGAAGATGCCGACACCGGAGGCCAAGCTACGCAGACCCGACGCGTACATCGCGACGATGATGCCGATGACACCAACCACGAGAAGCACCGGCAGCACGATCCCCCACAGACCGCGCGGCGGCGGAATGGGCGCAGGAATCGGCTTGTCGACAGCGATCTTGCCGCCCGCAGTAGCCGGTGGACGGGCAACCGGGCCCGGACGTCGGAAAGGATGCGTGGTCACCAAATCACCCTAACCAAGCCCCGTACCAGGCATATGCACTAAATTCTCCCCCGAACCTCAGCGCTAGCTTGAAGCGCCGTCTACGCCCGAATGCGGCGCGCGCCAACTAGATCGGTGCAAGCCCACCGAAACCCCCGCCGGCAGCACCACCTGGATCTACCGGCTCGATATCGTCGACACGGATCATCAGACCGTTGTCGTCGTACTCCCAATGCCAACCCGGGTCGCTACTTGCCATGCGAACACTCGGCGCACCACCGCCACCGCCACTGGCACCCGGCGGCGGCATCGGAGCCATACTCTGCGACACCGAGCGGATGTCCGCCGCGCTCTCACCATCCTGGGTGCGGAGCTCAGTGGTCGCCGTCTCCGCTTTCGTCACACCCTCAACAGG
>JBPPMV010000109.1:0-12865 GCA_051306235.1 Mycobacterium sp.
TTAACGGTGTCGCGGGTCGCTCTCCCGCACGAAGAAACTTGTTGCAGCTTTGAGGATTTCGACGGTTTCCTCGAGCTCACGGTTCTTGCGCTTGAGCTCTCGGTTCTCGCGGGCAATGTCGGTGGTCACACCGTCACGTTGGCCGGTGTCGACCTCGGATTGGTTGACCCAGCGGCGCAGCGTCTCGTAGGACACTCCCAACCGCTTGGCGACCGCGTTGATGCAGGCCGTGCGGGTGTCGTACTCCTCGGCGTGATCGGAGACCAACCGCACCGCTCGGGCCTTGAATTCGTCGTCGTACTTCTTCGGCATGATGCAAACAACCTTCCCTCGAAAGAAGGTGTGCATCAAACCCGGGGCGGTTCACGGTCCATCACCGGTTTGATGGTGCGCGGATACGTGACTTCGTCCCACTATTCGTGGAACGCCACGCAAAGGCCGCGCTGCCCAAACTCATCGAGTAACCGCATCGGGAAATCTCCGCTCGATACCCCCAGCACCCGGTCGATCTGCCTTATGTTGGACTCAATAAACCGAATCGCACCCCGCGCCGCCCGAGCCTGCTCGTCCGAGCGCCTCGCTGTCGCCGCACTCAGCGTTTCCGCTTGCCTCGACAGTTGCCCGGCTAGGTGCTCGCGCTCCGCGCGAAACTGAGCGAAGAACAGCTTCGCTCGCAGGAAATCGGCCTGTGCGGCGATCTGCTGTTCGGTAAGCATGCGAGATAGTAACCACGGACGAGCCCCTTGCACGATCCACGCCGCGCACATGGGTAACGGCTGGCCTGGCGAAACCGAGCTACCTGACAATCGGTGAACGCCCACCGTCCGGTTCACTCGGCTCGAAAGACACTTGGCCAGAGTGCGTGTAGCGACCATGGCCCTAACCGGGAACAGCAGTGCGGAAGCTGACCACTAGAAGGCTTGGGCGACACTTTGCCACTCAGCGGGAACAGTCATGCACACCTCAATCGACTTACAGATAACCGTACGCACGCTGCACGGCAGTAGGGGGCAGAAGCTGCTGCACCAGCCGCTTTTCCCTTGAAGACGACACCGCCGGCGAAGGCGACCGCGACGATCGCGCCGAGTACGACGCCCATCGCCGCCCCGTTGTTGTCCAGGCCAGACGACCTCGCCGCGACGAGTCCGAAGAACAGCATCGCCGCGATCGGGTAACTGCGGCTGCGCAGCCAGGCCGGCACGGTGCGGTCTCGGCCGAAGCCGACCAAACGGGGAATCTGATTGGCGGCTGCCAGCGGACAGATGTTGCGCCACAGTCCAGGCGCCACGAATACCAGCACCGGGAACAGTGGAACGATCAGCTGGAAGAAGACGAACAGGCCTTCGGCGGGGCGAACGAACATCATCACGGTCACCGCGAGGTAGCCCGCGATACTGCCAGCGCGGAGCATTTGCCAGACGCGCAGCGGGACCTTCGCCGGCAGCTCTGTGTAGGTGGGGAACATCTGGCGCTCACCGGTGGAGTCGATGCCGAGCGCCCGTTCGGCCGCCGCGAGGATGGGCGACCGGCGTCCGGAGTTGGTCGACTGCGACACCGCAACCCGGCTGCCCGTGCGTGCATTGCCACGGCGGCCAACTCGCCAGTTTCATTGCTCAGCATGTCCGGAAACCGCTGCCCGATGGTCGGGTCTGTAATCCGCGTCAGACGTGTACGGGGTGACGACGCAGATCACCAGAGCAGGACCTCCCCGCCCGGTAGGTCGGGCCGGTGGGCGGTCGTGACTTCCTTGGCTTCGCCGACGGCGTCGGCTGCTTGGGGAAGCCCGTCACTGACTTTCCTGTTGCTGATGCGATTTCGGAAGGCGACAACTACGTGACTTCTCGATTCCGGGTTCCCCATCAACGATCCCCCGTCGTGAGTGTCATTTTTGGGCGTCTGTTTAGGGTCGCGAGCCTGCGTGCGATTGGTCTGTGATGTCCGTTTAGCGGTCATGGCCCTGCCTCGGAAGTTGATGAGGAAACGCTGTACGAGGTCGACTATCCGGTGTCG
Source organism: Mycobacterium sp. (assembly GCA_051306235.1). Classification (GTDB taxonomy): domain Bacteria; phylum Actinomycetota; class Actinomycetes; order Mycobacteriales; family Mycobacteriaceae; genus Mycobacterium. Next base: position 2,011 of record JBPPMV010000109.1, read on the forward strand.
TGGACCCAAGACCATCGGCCAGAACGCGTAAATCCGAGCGGCGGGGGTCGTACATCCGGGTGCGGACCACGGGCCGCCGATGGGCGAGCTCTTCGCGTGGCGTATTCGCCGACGGCAGCCTTCTGGGGTTTGGCGCCGTCCGAGCCCGAGTGGCAGCGGAATCGCATGCCTACCGGGGCTCCTCATCCCGCTGTACGACCCCCGGCCCCGGAGGGGTACGCCCCCACCGCTTGGATCTACGCGTCCTGGCCGATGGTCTTGGGTCCACGACATCGGATAGTCGACCTCGTACAGCCTTGCTCATCCAACCTTCGAGGCGGAGGCCATGACCAGTAGACGTGCGTCACAGACCAGCCACACGAAGGCGCGGTGCCGAAAGCGCGAGCCCGACAAAGAAACCCATGTCCGCTCCCTCCGTATTGGCGCGGCCGTAGTAGCTCTGGGCGCCGCCGTGCTCACCGGAGCTGTCATTGCCCCGGTCAGCCCGGCCGCCTACCGGCCGAGCTCAGCAAGCGCCCCGGTCAGCACCGCGCCGTCGAGCACCAGTTCGGGAACCGGCTCGACAACCAACAGTTCGAAGTTCTCGGCGGTTTCATACGATTGCAGCACTTGTCGATTTGGGAGTTGCCGCACGCGGGCACTCGATCCGGCGAGAGTTCTTCGCCCAAGAGTGTCGTGGTGTGTCGTTGACGTAGTCGGCTGGTGACGGTGTGACGAACCTGAAACCGCGCGATCGCGTGGAGCTTTCAACACAGACCGACGCCGACCCGCAACGCCGGGGCGCCGTCCCGACCTGCTCAGACGTGACTGACCGACACTAATTCGCTAGTCTAACTAGATTCCATCGAAAAGCTGTAAATCTCCAGAAATTTCCAGTTTCGTGTCGGAATCTTCGATCGGGAAATGGAACTGACAGCTGGGTAGAGGACTCATCGAACGATAGGCAGCTATGTCGCGATCGTGTCCGCCACTTTCTGATCAGCATTGACGGCGTCAGTTGGCGCAGCCTAGGTGCTAAGGAAATAGACCTTGCCGGTGGTCTTCTGGCCCTGCGACAGGGTGGACGGGTTGACGCCCTGCGCGGTGGCGACGCCGAACAGTGCGCGATAGGTCTGGCCGTCCTGGGCGCGGGCGTTCAGGTTGGACACGATGGGGGTGGCGCTGCCCTGCAGGGCCTCATCGGTGGCGGTGGCCTCCCACAGGGTGCCCTGCACCTGATGGGGGATGACGTCGGTGCTGACCTTGAGCCCGGTGACCGTCCAGCCCTGGACGATATTGCCGTCGTCGAGCGTGGCCTGGCTGCCCAGCTGGGTGGTGTTCACGGTGTTGTGGTCGTCGGCGATCGCGGTGGGCGCGCTGAATGCAGTGATCGCCCCTGCGGCTGCGACGGCCCCGGCCGCAAACGCGGCCGCAATGCTCGTGTTCTTCACGGGTGTTCCACTCCTGAGTCGTCCGAATGACGGCGTCCCCCCCGATGGGGTGCACACAATCAGCGAAGTTAGCAGGTGGGCGGGTCAGAAGGAACTGCCGTCGGATCGCCCACGGGCGATCAGAACCCGATCGGCGCAGCGCCGGAAAATCGCGGCGAGCGTTTTCAGCAACCATCGCCGAGAGCTCCAGAATGTTAGCTGTGCCGGTCAGCGAGTTCTGTCTGTGCGGGTTGCTAACTTCCCGGAATTTGCTCCATACAGCTGTATTGTCGATGCGCGCGATACTGAAAGCGGTGCGGGAAACCGTCGGGTGTCGCGACGCGGACGGGCGGTCAGGCGGTGTCGTCGCGGGCGCCCAGGCGCAGGTGCTCGATGTGGTAGACCGCCTCATCCAGAAGTTGCGCGACGTGATTGTCGAACAGTCGGTAGACGATGTTGCGACCGGCGCGGTCGCCGGTGACCAAGCCCAGCGCGCGCAGCAGGCGCAGCTGATTGGACACCGCCGGTTGCTCCATTCCGACGGCTGCCGACAGGTCGGTGACCGTGCAGGGGGACTGGCGCAGTCGGGTGAGGATCAGCAGCCGGTTCGGGGAGGCGAGGGCCTGCAGGGTCTCGGCGACCTTTACTGCGGCGGCGGGGTCCAGGGCCGACGCGGCAGGGGTGCGCCCATCGACTCCGTGTCCCATCTGTCCATTCAACCATGTGGTCACTATGCACCTTTAGACATGTAGAACTCTACATGTTTATATGTATGAGTGATGACGGACATACGGGAACCGATGACCCGCACCCACCGGCCGGCGCGCCGGCCGGCGTGGGCCCTGCCCTCGGTGCGGTGGGCCGTCGCGGCGCTCGCTCTCTTCCTGCTGGGGTTGGTGCTGCACATGTTCGGGGCACCCGACTTCGTCTGGTGGACGGTGTATCTCGCGTGTTATGCAGCCGGCGGGTGGCAACCCGGACTCGAGGGACTGCGCGCACTCGCGCAGCGCCGACTCGATGTCGACCTGCTGATGGTGCTGGCCGCCATCGGTGCTGCCTCGATCGGCCAGGTTCTCGACGGCGCCCTGCTGATCGTCATCTTCGCGACATCCGGTGCGCTGGAGGACGTCGCGACCGCGCGTACCGAGGATTCGGTGCGCGCCCTGCTGGATCTGACGCCCGAACGCGCCACCCTGGTCGAGGACGGGACCGATCGGGAGACGACGGTGGCGGCCGCGGAGCTCACGATCGGGGACCGGATCCTGGTGCGGCCCGGGGAACGGATTCCCGCCGATGCGGCGGTCTCGGACGGCGCTTCGGACGTGGACCAGTCCTCGGTCACCGGCGAACCGCTGCCGGTCCCGGTGGGTGTCGGCGATGAGGTCTACGCGGGCACCCTCAACGGTGCGGGTGCGTTGCGCGCCAAAGTGATTCGCGACCCCGCCGATACGGTGGTGGCGCGGATCGTCGCGCTGGTATCGCAGGCCTCGGCCACCAAGGCCGGGACCCAGCTGTTCATCGAGAAGGTCGAGCAGCGGTACTCGGTGGTCATGGTCGCCGCGACGCTGGCCCTGTTCATCGTGCCGCTGACCCTCGGTGAGGACCTCCGTTCAGCGCTGTTGCGGGCGATGACCTTCATGATCGTGGCTTCCCCGTGTGCGCTGGTGCTGGCCACCATGCCGCCGCTGCTGTCGGCCATCGCCACCGCGGGACGACACGGGGTGCTGGTGAAATCGGCTGTGGCGATGGAACGTCTGGCGACCGTGGACATCGTCGCCTTCGACAAGACCGGCACCCTCACCACGGGACGACCGCAGGTCATCGTGGCACCGTCGGGTGATGTGCTGCGGTTGGCCGCGGCCGCCGAACAACTCAGTGAGCACCCGCTCGGGCGAGCGATCGTGTCCCATGCCCGGGCCGGCGGGATCGACATCCCGCGCGCGGAGCGGTTCCAGGCGATACCCGGTCGGGGCGTGCGGGCCGTGGTGGAATCGCAGCGCATCGAGGTGCTCACCCCCGCCGCGGCACCGGGCCCGCCCAACCCCGGGGTGGCGGAGGTGGAGCAGTCCGGAGCCACCGCGGTGGTGGTCGTCATCGATGGTGCGCAGGCCGGGGTGATCGGGTTGCGCGATACCGTGCGCCTCGGTGCCGCCGATGCGGTGCGCGTGCTGTCGCACACCACGACAGCCCGGCCGGTGTTGCTGACCGGTGACAACCACAGCGCAGCAGCGCATCTGGCCGGTCAGGTGGGTATCGACGAGGTACACGCCGCACTGCTGCCGGAACACAAGGTGGCCGCCGTCGGGAATCTGCCGGGCCGGGTACTGGTGGTCGGTGACGGGATCAACGACGCACCGGCGATGGCCGCCGCGCACACCTCGATCGCGATGGGGCGCTCCGGTGCGGACCTGACCCTGCAGACCGCCGACGCGGTGACCGTGCGTGACGACCTGAGCGCCATCGCCGCGGTGCTGGCCCTGGCCGGGCGGGCACGCCGGATGGTGCTGGCCAACCTGGCGATCGCGGCGACCTTCATCGCGGTGCTGGTGGTGTGGGATCTGTTCTGGTACTTGCCGCTACCGCTGGGGGTGGCCTTCCACGAGGGTTCCACCATCATCGTGGCGCTCAACGGGCTGCGGTTGCTGCGCCGCCGCGCCTGGCCGGTTGACTGACGCGACGCGTACCTCGAACCGTTGCAGGTAGCTGTCGATGAAGGCCTTCGCCTCCCGGTGACCGCGGGATATGCCCAGGCCCTCCTCCAGCACCATGATGCGCGCCAGGCTGGCCACGATCATCGACATCACCACCGGCGGGAAGGCCGCGGTGTCCACGCCATGTGCACGTAGCGCGGCACTGAGCGTCGCCTCCTCCAGATCGCGGAAGCGTTCGGCATATCCGGCGATCTCACTGGCGATGGTCTTGCGGTGATTGGCCAGCGCCATGAACTCCATCCAGAGCTGGGCGCCGGTGGCATTGTTGAGTTCCCACAGCGCGTGCAGCGGTGCGTCGGCACCGAGTGTCCGTCGCTGACGGTCCAGGTTCACCTCGGCGCCGGCCCGCAGCACCGCGAGGTACAGCTCGTCCATGCTGGGGAAGTAGTAGTGCACCAACGCGGGTTTGACCCCGGCCTCGGCGGCCACCCGCCGGGACGTCGCCGCCGCGTATCCCTCATCCAACATGATCTGGGCAGTCGCCCGGATCAGCGCCTGGCGTGCGGTCGAATCGCCTTCTCTTGACCGTTTTGGCGCAGGGCTGCTAGACATGGCCACATCTTAATCGCTGGGCGATCGCCCAAACTGTGCAAGGACGTGCTTCATGGCTGGTCGGGTCGAGGGCAAGGTCGCATTCATCACCGGCGCGGCGCGGGGGCAGGGCCGCGCCCACGCGGTTCGGTTGGCGGCCGAGGGCGCCGACATCATCGCCGTCGACATCTGCCAGAGCTTCGACAACTCACCGGCCCTGGGCGCCACCGCCGAGGATCTCGCCGAGACCGCCGATCTGGTGAAGAATCTGGGACGCCGGGTCGTCACCGCCGAAGTGGATGTCCGCGATGCCGCGGCCCTGCAGGTCGCCGTCGACAGCGGTGTGGAACAGCTGGGCCGGCTCGACATCATCGCGGCCAACGCTGGGATCGGCACCACAGGAGTGAAACTCGATCGGATGTCCGAGGACCTCTGGCAGGAGATGATCGACGTCAACCTCAGCGGGGTGTGGAAATCGGTCAAAGCCGGTGTCCCGCATATGCTGGCAGGCAGGCGCGGTGGATCGATCATCTTGACCAGCTCGGTGGCCGGTAGCAAGGCGTACCCGCACACCGGACACTACGTGGCGGCCAAGCACGGGGTGGTGGGCCTCATGCGGTCCTTCGCCGTCGAGCTCGGGCACCATTCGATCCGGGTCAACTCGGTGCATCCCACCCACGTGAACAGCCCGATGTTGATGAACGAGAAAACCTATCGGATGTTCCGCCCGGACCTGGAGAACCCGGGGCAGGCGGATCTGGAACCGGTCTGCCGGACCTTCCACATGCTGCCCATCCCATGGGTCGAAGTCGAGGACATCAGCAATGCGGTGCTGTTCCTGGCCTCTGACGAGGCGCGCTACATCACCGGGGTCACCCTGCCCGTCGACGCCGGGAGCTGCCTGAAGTGACGGTGTACTACGACCCCTACGACGTCGGGATCGTGCACGACCCGTACCCGACCTATGCCGCCCTGCGCGACGAGGCGCCGCTCTACCACAACGAGAAGTACAACTTCTGGGCGCTGTCCCGGCACGCCGACGTCGAGCAGGCGCTGTCGAACTGGGAGACGTTCTCCAACAGCAGAAGTGACATCCTGGAACTGGTGCAATCCGATTTCGACATGCCCGGCGGTGTGATGATGTTCGAGGATCCGCCGGTGCACTCGATGCTGCGGGCGCTGATGTCGCGCGTGTTCACCCCGCGCCGGATGGCGGCCATCGAGGATCAGATCCGGGAGTTCTGTGTGAACTGCCTGGACCCGCAGGTGGGCTCCGGCGGCTTCGACATCATCGCCGAGCTGGCATCCATGATGCCCATGCGCGTCATCGGAATGCTGCTGGGCATACCCGAATCCGAGCAGATCGGGGTACGCGACGCCAACGACGCGAACCTGCGCACCAAACCCGGAGCCCCGATGAAGGTACGCGATGCGGACAAGATCGCAGACGGGCGCATCTACGCCGATTACGTGCAGTGGCGCTCGGAGAACCCCTCCGATGATCTGATGACCGCGCTGCTGAACGTCGAGTTCGAGGACCAGTCTGGCGTGACCCGCACGCTGACCCGCAAAGAGGTGCTGCACTACACCCAGGTCGTGGCTGGCGCGGGCAACGAGACCACCGGCCGGCTCATCGGATGGCTGGCCAAGGTGCTCGCCGAGCATCCCGAGCAGCGCCGCGCGGTACACCAGGACCGGTCACTGCTGAACCGGGCAGTGGATGAGACGCTGCGCTTCGAACCCACCGGACCGCATGTCGCACGCTGGGTGGCAAGGGATTTCGAGGCCTACGGCCGGACCGTGCCCGCGGGCAGCGCGATGCTCCTGCTGTTCGGTGCGGCCAACCGCGATCCGCGCCGCCACCGGCTACCGGACCAGTTCGACATCCATCGCGACAACATCAGCCACGTCACCTTCGGCAAGGGCCTGCACTACTGCCTGGGCGCCAACCTGGCCCGGCTGGAAGGTCGCGTCGCCCTCGACGAACTGCTCAACCGGTTCCCGGAGTGGGAGATTGACTACGACAGTGCGCAATTGGCGCCGACGTCGACGGTGCGCGGCTGGGAGAAGCTGTGCATCACGTTCTGATCGCGCTTTCTCGCCACCCGCCAAGAGAACGCTGAGAGGCCGACCTGCACTTTGTTTGATTTTATCATTAGTTAGCCTCGTATCTGTATTCGCCGCGATGTTCTGGGACTACGTTGCGGATGCCATTCAGGCAACCCCACGTAACGAGGAGAACAATCGTGCAGCTAGCGCCAATGGACTTGCCGGTGAGCGCCTTTCAGGCGCGTCGTCCGCAGTCGCCAACTCACCGGATGAAATTCATGGTGGCCGGCGTCGCTGTGGCGAGTGCCGGCGCGATGGCTGTCAGTCCGGTGGTGCCCGTCACCGCCGTGCCGAACATGACAGAAGTCCGGTCGGTGGCGGTTGAATTGGCCGCCTTCGACAACCCGCTCGCCGTTCTGAACGAGCACGCGGTCAAGACGATCAACCGACTGCTCGTGACGGGAGCCGACGGCGCCACATCCGTTGGTGCGGTGTTGAGTTCGCTGGCCAACCCCGGTTTCCAAGCCGAGTTCGCCGGTTTCGTGCGCACCAACCTCGAGAACCCGCTGCTGGTCATTTCGCAGCTGTTGCAGGCCCCGGGTCTGTACGGTGGACGCATCATCGAGGCGCTCCGGGGTGTGGGCTCCGGCGGTGGCATCAACGTGGGTCAGGTCTCCGAGCTTCTGGGCACGGTCATCGGCTTTGTGGCGCGGGGCGAGTTCGTCGAGGCGTTCAGCACGTTGAACAACTGGCTCCTGCTCGATGTGTTGAATCCCGGTCGCACAGCGCTGCTGGACGCTTTTTCGATCCCGGGTGATTTCGCCGAGTCCATCGGTGCCGCCCCCCTTGCGCGGGTGTTCGATGCCACGCTGAATCGCGCAATGCTCGGAGATTTCGCTCGTGCCTTGCTCGGCCCGGTAGTCACGACCTCTTTCCAGACCGCGGAGATCATGGACGACATCGTTGCCGCGGTGCGTGCGGGTGACCTCGTAAGCCTGGTCAGCCATGTCATCAACGCGCCCATCCGAATCGTCAGCGCCTTTGTCAATGGCTACGTCCCGGGCTTTGCGATCGACCCCACCACGCCTAACCCGACCGGTCAGGTCTTCCCCGGTCTGTTCGGCCCGCGTGGCACGTTCGACTTCTTCTTCCGCAACGTGCCCACCGCAATTGCAAACGCACTCAAGCCGCCGGTGCCGGCTCCGGCGGTCGCGCCGCTGACCACCCAGGTCACGCCGCCGGCTATCACCGAGGTCGAATTCGGCGGTGCCGGTATCCTGCTCAGCACCGAGACTGCGAAGGGCGCCGAACTGGTCAACGTCGATACGGGCATCGGCACCCCGGCCGACCTGGTCGAGGACGCCGTCGTCGAAATCCCGGTGGCGCCGGCAGAGGGCACCGTCGTCGCGGTTACCGAGGAGATTGACTCCGACGCGAAGGACGCCGAGGCTGAGAAGGCTGCGGCCGAGAAGGCTGAGAAGGACGCCGAGAAGGCTGCGGCTGAGAAGGCTGCGGCTGAGAAGGCTGAGAAGGACGCCGAGAAGGCTGAGAAGGACGCCGAGAAGGCTGCGGCTGAGAAGGCTGAGAAGGGCGCCGAGAAGGCTGAAAAGGCCGACAGCACCGACTGACAGCCCGCGGCACTGATCGGTTGTGGCACAGCGTTCCAGAAGGCCTGCGCTCGAACCTCGCCTTCTGGAACGCTGTTTCGCGGGTTGGCCTTGGGTCTAAGCCACATCCGTCGCCGGACGGCGGAATTCAGTAGAGAAGGTCCGACGAGGTCGGGACCGGCTGTGCGGCGGCGGTCAGTTCCTTGAGGGACTCGAGTAGATCCGTCAGTGCTGCCATCTCGGTGACAGTCATCGTCGTCATGATCATGTCGCGCATTTCGGTGACCGCCTCGCGCTGGGCAGCATCGCCGCTCTCGGTGATCTCGATCCATACGTTGCGTTGATCCGAGGCATCGCGAAATCGGCGAACCAGACCGAGTTCACGAAGCCTTCGTACCGCCTTGGTCATCGTCGGCAATGCCACCCGCTCGGCGTGTGCCAAATCGGAGATCCGGGCCCGTCGTCGGTCTCGCAAGAAATAGAGCACCGAGCACTGCGTCATGGTCAGGCTGCCGGCGGCGATACGGTCGTACTCCTGGCGGCGTAGCGCGGACATGAGTCGGAACAGGCGCCAATACAGCTGCTCGGCGAGCTCGTCGGTCGTACTGCCATCCTCGAACTCGGGCGGTGCCGCCATCATGCTGCACGCGTGCTGTGGTAACTGGTCACCGTGTGATGACGTCTCCTGGGTGCGGTTGGGTAACTCGTGGTCTGTGTGACCGTGCTTACCATAAAGGCGCGGTGCTGAGTGCGTTCTCAGGCATATGACGAACGATTTGTGCGTAGTTCGTCCTGCCGTGGTCCCACCGAGGATGCGTGATCAGCTACGGGACGCGCGCAGGGTCTCCTTGAGCGCCTCAAGCACCGCCGGATCCTCGATGGTGGAAGGCACCGGCTCATCGCGCCCGTCGGCGATACCGCGCATGGTCTTGCGCAGGATTTTGCCCGAGCGGGTCTTCGGCAGGGCGGCCACCACATCGACGAGCTTGAAGCTCGCCACAGCGCCGATGTCGTTGCGCACCAGATCGATCAACTCCGAGGCCACCCCGTCAGCGGACGCACCGGACTTGAGCACCACCAGACCCCGGGGCACCTGGCCCTTGAGCTCGTCGGCCACCCCGATGACCGCGCATTCCGCGACGGCGGGATGACCGGCTAGCACGGCCTCGATGGACCCGGTGGACATCCGGTGCCCGGCGACGTTGATGACATCGTCGGTGCGCCCGACCACGAAGAGGTAACCGTCGGAATCGATGTGCCCGCCGTCCCCGGTCAGGTAGTAACCCTTGAATGCCGACAGGTACGAGGACACGTAACGGTCGTCCTCGCCCCACAGCGTGGGCAGCGTCCCCGGCGGCAGCGGCAGCTTGATGCAGATCGAACCCTCTTCGCCCGGTTCGCATTCCGACCCGTCAAGCCGCAGCACCCGCACGTCGTACCCGGGCATGGGCACCGTCGCCGAACCGGGTTTCACGGGGAGTTTCTCCACGCCCATCGGGTCGGCGGCGATGGCCCAGCCGGTCTCGGTCTGCCACCAGTGGTCGATGACCGGGATGCCGAGCTTCTCCGATGCCCACTCGTAGGTGGCGGCATCGAGGCGCTCACCGGCCTGGAACAGATACTTCAGGCCGGACAGGTCGTAATCGGCGAGCAGCTTGGCGTCGGGGTCTTCCTTCTTGATGGCCCTGATCGCGGTCGGCGCGGTGAACAGCGCCTTGACGTTGTGCTCGGCGGCGACCCGCCAGAACGCGCCGGCGTCGGGGGTACCCACCGGCTTGCCCTCGTAGATGACGGTCGTCGCACCCAGCAGCAGCGGCGCGTACACGATGTAGGAGTGCCCCACCACCCAGCCGACATCCGAAGCGGCCCAGAACACTTCACCGGGCGCCATATCGTAGAGGTGGCGCATGGTCCACAGCAGGGCCACCGCGTGCCCGCCGTTGTCGCGGACGATGCCCTTGGGCCTGCCGGTGGTGCCGGAGGTGTACAGCACATACAGCGGGTCGGTCGCGGACACCGAGACGGGTTCGACGGGTTTCACCGCGGCCATCGCCTGGGCCCAGTCCACGTCGCGGCCCTCGACGAGCTCGCATGGATGTTGTTCGCGCTGCAGGATCACGACCCTGGGGGTGGTGTGCTCGGCCAGTCGCAGCGCGGTGTCGAGCATGGGCTTGTACTCGACGATGCGGGTCGGCTCGATACCGCAGGATGCCGAGACCACCACCGTCGGGCGGGCATCGTCGATGCGGGTGGCCAGTTCGTGGCCGGCGAACCCGCCGAACACCACCGAGTGCACCGCGCCGAGCCGGGCGCCGGCCAGCATCGCGATGACGGCCTCGGGCACCATCGGCAGGTAGATGACGACCCGGTCGCCCTGGGTGACGCCGAGCCCCTGCAGCACACCGGCGAACCGGGCGGTCTGGTCGAGCAACTCGCGGTAGGTGTAGACCCGCTTGGTGCCGGTGACGGGGGAGTCGTAGATCAGCGCGGCCTGATCGCCGCGCTCGGCGATATGGCGGTCCAGCGCGTTGGCGCAGGTGTTGAGCTC
>JBPPMV010000110.1:0-6485 GCA_051306235.1 Mycobacterium sp.
GAGATCGGCTACGAGAAGATCATCGACACCTACGCCGCCGCCACCCAGCATGTGGATCAGGGGCTGAGCCTGACGCTGTTCTTCAAGGACACCGCCGATACCCGCGAGGTCAACAAGGCGCAGATCTACGCCTGGCGCAAGGGAATCAAGACGCTGTACTACATCCGGCTGCGCCAGATGGCACTCGAGGGCACTGAGGTGGAGAACTGCGTCAGCTGCATGTTGTAAGGCTGTGACGCTTGATGGTGCGGTTTCATCCGCGGCGCGCGACGCGCGGCGGATGGGACCGCACTTTCAGTTTCGGCAGGGATGGGGACACCCCTGGATCGACGCGCTCTGACGGGCCCGCGTCAGGGGTGGAACGATGCGCGAGAATGATTCGGTGTCGACGACCGTTGAAGCGATCCTCATCACCGTGCTGGTCCTCGGGATCGTCGCCGCGATGTTCGGCCTGATCTATGCGTGGGAGAAGTGGGGCAAAGGTTCCCGGTTGGAGCGGCGCATCGATCGTTTCTTCGATCGTCTCAGTGACCTGTTCGACAGGTAAACGCCCGCAACTCAGATCATTTCTTGCGCGGCTTGTCCGCCTGCTGCGCCTTGATGCGCCGCTCATCGGTCAGCACGGCCTGGAAGCTCTCGCGTTCGGCGACCAACCAGTCGGGCTTCTCTTCGAGCAGCGCATTGATCTGCTCGGTGGTGAGTGCCTCCGTGACCCCGCCGCGCGCGAGTCCGGCGATCGAGATGCTCAGCTTGGCTGCCACCAGGTTCTTCGGGTGCGGGCCGTCCTTGCGGAGGTCCTTGAGCCACTGCGGAGGGTCCTCCTGCAGGGCGGACAGCTCGGCACGGGTGATCGCGTTCTCCTGGAACTCCGCGGGTGTCGCCGGCAGGTAGACGTCCAGCTTCTTCGCCGCGGTGGCGGGTTTCATGGACTGCGCGTTCGGCCTGCTCATGCGGTCAGCCTATCGGTAGCCTGATGCGGTGACCTCGCTCCGCCTCAGCATCGGGTACGTCCCCGGTGTGACACCCGCGAAGTGGGCGCGGACCTGGGCGGAACGCCACCCTGAGGCTCCGCTGCAGTTGCACCCGATCGCCGCGGTGGACGCGGCCGGCGCCGTGCGGGCCGGCGATGTCGAAGTAGCCCTGCTCCGGCCGACGGCCGCCACGTCCGGACTCGCCGTCATCGCGCTCTACGAGGAGACCACGGTGGTCGTGGTGCCGACCGACCATCTGCTCAGCGCCGCCGATACGGTCACCGCCGCCGACCTCGACGGCGAACCGATCCTGCTGCCCGTCGACGATGTGGTGGACTGGCCGACAGCTCCCGGCGTGCCGGTCGATCACCGACCCGAGACCACCAACGATGCAACAGAACTCGTTGCCGCGGGCATCGGCGCGCTCATCGTTCCGCAGTCGTTGGCCCGGCTGTATCACCGCAAGGACCTGACGTATCGCCCGATCACCGACGCGCCCACCTGCCCGGTGGCGCTCGCCGTTACGGCGGGGCAGCAGCCGGTCCGGGTCGAAGAGTTCATCGGGATCGTGCGGGGGCGCAGTTCGACCTCGTCGCGAGGGCAGGCTGAGCCCGCGCCCAAGCGCACCGCGCGGGAGAAGACGCTTGCCAAGCAGGCCGCGCGAGCCGCCGCCGGGAAGGTCGCCCGCACGCCCGGGCCGGCCAAGCGTGGTCGGCGCTAAAGGCGACCTCAGATGGTCAGCGTGCCATCGGCATTGATGGTCCACTCCGGATTGAGCGCGACCTCCCAGACGTGGCCGTCGGGATCAGCGAAGTAGCCGGAGTAGCCACCCCAGAACACCTTCTCCGCCGGTTTGAGGATGGTGGCACCGGCCGCCTCCGCCTGGGCGAGCACCGCGTCCACCTCGGCCTCGGTGCGCTGGTTGATCGCAATGGAGATACCGCTGAAGCGGCCGTCGACCGGATGATGGGCGTCCTTGGCGAGGTCCTCGCGGCCGAACAGGGCGAAGGCGATACCGGCTAATTGATAGAAGACAACGCCTTCCGGTGCCGCCGTGGGTTTCCAGCCCAGGCCCTGCTCATAGAAGGTGCGGGCCCGGTCGAGGTCGTCAACGCCGAGCGTGATCAGGCTGATGCGTTGTTCCATGTTTGGCAGGCTACCCACGCCCCCTGACACGTATGCCTCACCAATTGTCCGGCTGGCCCGGCAGGTAGGTGCCGATCGACCATTGCCGGCCCTCCGGATCCAGGAGTTCGACGCGAAAGTTGCCCCACGCGGTGGTCTCGGGCGCAATCAGCACTGTTGTACCCGCGTCGAGCGCCCGCTGGTGAATGGCCGTGATCTCGGCATCGTCGACCACGACGTACAGACCGGAACCGACACAGTCACCCTTCGGGGCGGGTACGTCATAGCCGCGGTCGTCATGTTGCACGCACAGCACGGCGTCGCCGCGGCGCAGCTCCACGTGAAAGAGCTGGTCGCCGTCGCCGAAACTACGCACCACGTCGAATCCGAGGATGTCACGGATCCAGAGCACCGCAGCTTCGGGATCGCGGTAACAGATGAATGCGGTCAGCCGTGTAAAAGCCATGGCACTGGTCTACCGGACACCACCGACATCAGCGCCGAATGGCCAGTTGTGGCACGCACACGTCGAAAAGGCGTGCCATAACTGGCCATTGAGCAGAAACTATTTGACGCTGTGGGCCGGGCCCTGCGCCTTCTTGTACAGCGCCTTGAGCATCCGGTCACGGAACGCCGCGTTGTCGATGAGCTTGATGCCCGCGTCCGCGACCTTCGGGTAGCCGATGAGCTTGTGCATGTAACGGCCGCGCTTGTATTCCTTGCCCCACGCCGCTTCCATCCGCTGCGCGTAGTTGGTGAAATCGTCGGGCCCGCCGTTGTTCAGGGCGGCGACCGCGCACTCGCCGGCGGCCAGCCCGGACTCCAGGGCCTTGGAGATCCCCGCCCCGGAAGCAGGTTTACCCGCGCCGAGCGAGTCGCCGGCGAAGAGCACGCCCGGCCGCCACGGTGGCCAGGCGGTGAAGCCCATCGGTAACCGCCAGGCCCGCACACTCTTGTTCTTCTTGAGCTCTTCGATGGGCGGCGCCTCCCACTCGGCGGGCAGGCTGCGCAGGAACTCGCCGAGGAACTGGGTGGCGTTGATGGACTGCCAGTTCTTGTAGCTGTTCACATATCCGAGGCCGATGTTGAAGACGTTGTTGCCCATCGGGAACACCCAGCCGTAGCCGGGCAGCTGGTCCCCCTGGAACAGCAGCTTCAGATAGATGTCCAGGCTGTCGTTGTCGGGCCGGTTGAGGTGCATCTCCGAGCGGATGGCGATCGCCGAGTAGCCGTTGTACTCCGAATCGAGCTTGAGGGCCCGTTTGATGGGGGAGTAGGCGCCGTCGGCGGCGATGACGGCATCGCCGAGCACCTTCTCACCGCCCTTGAGGATGACGCCGACCACACGGCCGTTCGCATCGAACTCGGGCCCGGCGACCTCGGCGCCCTGGCGCACGTGGGCGCCGGCGGACTCGGCATGCTTGAGCAGCACGGTGTCGAGGTGCTCACGACTCACCGTGTGGCCGTGATCGGGCATACCGGGGCGCTTCGGGAACGACAGCTCCCATGCACTGGGGCTGAACACAGTGACCTTGTTCACCCGGTGATAGGTGGCCACCTCGTCGGCCAGGCCCATCTTCTGCAGATAGCTGACGGCGCGGGCGGTCAGCCCGTCGCCGCAGGGTTTGGACCGTGGGAACTCGGCTTTGTCCAGAACCAGCACACGTGCGCCGGTCTGCGCGGCCTGCCATGCGGCGGCCGATCCTGATGGGCCCCCGCCCGCGATTACTACGTCGTATCGAGCAGTCATACTCTCGTCTCGGGTGAGGTGGGCTGTGACGGTTGGATGCTACCGAAGCATTCTGAAGTTTGCTGGTCGGTGGAATCTGGGCCGAGGGCTACCCATCCACGGTGCTTTCGAAACCGAGCACTCCGGGCAGGTTGTCTGAGCTGGTCAGGGACCCGCCCGCTACAGTGGACAGGTGCGCAGACCCTCGATTGCCCTGCCGGGCCAACCCGGTGTGAAGGTTGATGCGCGCAGCGAACGCTGGCGGGAGCACCGCAAGAAGGTCCGCGCCGAGATCGTCGAGGCGGCGTTCCGTGCCATCGACCGGCTCGGCCCGAACGTGAGCGTGCGCGAGATCGCCGAGGAGGCGGGTACCGCCAAACCGAAGATCTACCGCCACTTCACCGACAAGTCCGACATGTTCGCCCAAATCGGCGAACGCATGCGAGACATGTTGTGGACGGCCGTCATTCCGTCGATCAACATCGAGTCGGATTCGGCCCGCCAGGTCATCGGCAGGGCCGTCGAACACTATGTCGAGCTGGTGGACCAGCATCCCAACGTGGTGCGTTTCCTGCTGCAGGGCCGATTCGCCGACCAGTCGGCGGCCGCCATGACCACGGTCAACCGCGGCCGGGACATCACCCTGGCCATCGCCGACATGGTCAGCGGGGAACTCAGCGAGATGGACCTCAATCCCGCGGTGTTCGAGCTGGCGGCGTTCGCGCTGTTCGGCACCGCGGCCTCGGCCACCGATTGGTGGCTGGGCGGCACCGATGACAGCCCACGGCGGATGCCCGCCGAGGAGTTCGTCTCGCATATGACGACGATCATGATGGGCGCGGTCAACGGCACCGCCGAGCTGATGGGCGTCGAGATCGACCCCGACCTGCCCGTGCACAACGCGGTGCGGCGTCAACAGCCTGCGGAGCAGCCCAGCTCCTGACCCGGAACTCCACGCCTGACCGTGAGCGTTGACACCTGAGAGCCGGCACCGCGAGACTGTGAAGTATCCGGTACCAGCGTTCCCAGGAAAGGCTGTGAGGCATGTCTGCCATCCACACCCGAACATTGATCATCGGATCCGGTTTCTCCGGACTCGGCATGGGCATCGCCCTCAAACGGCAGGGCGTCGATTTTCTGATCCTGGAGAAGGCCGACGAGATCGGCGGCACTTGGCGCGATAACACCTACCCGGGCTGCGCCTGCGATATCCCGTCGCACATGTATTCGTTCTCGTTCGAGCCGAAGGCCGACTGGACGCATATGTGGTCCTTCCAGCCTGAGATCTTCGACTACCTCAAAGGTGTTGTCGACAAGCACGACCTGCGTCGCAATATCCGCTTCGGCGCCCACGTCGACCGCGCGCACTGGGACGAGACCGAGGCGCGCTGGCATGTGTTCGACGCCGCCGGGCAGGAGTGCATCGCGCAGTTCCTGGTCTCCGGCGCCGGCGGCCTGCACATTCCGCTGATTCCGGACATCCCCGGGATCGACGAATTCACAGGTGCGGCTTTCCATTCCGCGCAATGGAATCATGATGTGGACATCACGGGCAAGCGGGTCGCAGTGATCGGCACCGGTGCGAGTGCCATCCAGATCGTGCCGGCCATCGTCGACGACGTCGCCGAGTTGCAGCTTTATCAGCGCACCCCGGCATGGGTGATGCCGCGGCCCAATAACGCCTTCCCGCAGTGGATGCGGAACATTTTCCGCAGGGTGCCCGGTGCCAGGGCGCTGCTGCGCGCGGGCATCTACTGGATCCACGAGGGCGTCGGATTCGCCATGACGCAGCAGCCCCGGTTGCTCAAGCTCGGTGAGCTGATGGGCAAGTGGAACATCAACCGCAGCATCAAGGATCCCGAGCTGCGCCGTAAGCTGACTCCCGATTACCGCGCCGGGTGTAAGCGAATCCTCAACTCCGACATCTACTACCGCGGTATCGCGAACCCGAAGACCACCGTGATCACCGACAAGATCACCCGGATGACCGCCGACGGCATCGTCACCGCTGACGGCGCCGAACATCCGGTGGATGTGGTGGTGTGGGCCACCGGATTCCATGTCACGGACTCCTACACCTACGTCGACATCAAGGGTGCCGACGGTGAGGATCTGGTGGACCGCTGGAATGCCGAGGGGATGGCCGCCCATCGCGGGATCACCGTCGCCGGTATGCCGAACCTGTTCTTCCTGCTCGGCCCGAACACCGCGCTCGGGCACAACTCGGTGGTGTTCATGATCGAATCGCAGATCCGCTACGCCGCGCAGGCCATAGCCGCGGTGGACGCGGCCGGCGCCGCCGCGCTGGCTCCCAGCCGTCGGGCCCAGGACGAGTTCAATGCCGAGTTGCAGGGCGATCTGGCCGGCACCGTGTTCAGCACCGGAGGTTGCCAGAGTTGGTACATGGATGCCCACGGTGTGAACCGCACCCTGTGGAGCGGCATGACCTGGCAGTACTGGCTGGCGACGCGGCGTTTCGAAGCCTCGGAGTATGAGTTCACCAGCTGATCGCCGCGACACGCAAACACAATCTGTGGTGTTGGCGCGCAGTGTCGCACCCCAGTTGTAGTGTCATGGCAGTACTCACCACGCAGCGAATTGGGGTCCAAGGTGTCCGATGGAATGAAGCTGATCGACCGCGTATCGGCCATCAACTGGAA
>JBPPMV010000111.1:0-6098 GCA_051306235.1 Mycobacterium sp.
TTCCCATGGCAGTGGTCAACAGCGGGTTTGGTAACCGTCGCGGCGCCAGCGACTCGCGGTTGCCGCCGGGCCAGACGCTCGTCGGCGACTGGCCGGTGCTGACGGCCGGCCTGACGCCCGATATCGGGACGGACGAATGGTCGTTCACCATCACGACCGAGACGGGCGCCAAGCATGGATGGGGTTGGAAAGCGCTCCAGGACGTGGGCGTGGAGAAGATCGTCACCGACATCCACTGCGTCACCCACTGGTCGAAGCTCGACATGGCCTGGCGCGGAGTGTCTCTGGACCGGTTGTTCGAGGACGTCGAGACCTCCTGCGACTACGTCATGGTCCGAAGCCACGGCGGCTACACCACCAACCTGCCCCTCGATGATCTGCTCGACGGCCAGGCGTGGATCGCCACCGAGGCAGAGGGTGAGCCCCTGACGCCCGAGCATGGGGGGCCGGCGCGCCTTCTCGTGCCCCACCTCTACTTCTGGAAGAGCGCCAAATGGGTTCGCGAGATACAGATGATGCCCAGCGACGACCCCGGGTTCTGGGAACAGAACGGATACCACCTCCGCGGTGATCCGTGGCGGGAGGAACGTTACTGGTGACGTCTCCGATCCGCGCAAGCTGGCACGTCGGTCGCGTTGCCAGCCACCGTCGGGAAACCGCGTCGGCGGTCCGCATCGAACTGGACGTGCCGACCTGGCCGGGGAACCACGCCGGTTCCCACCTCGACGTCCGACTCACCGCCCCGGACGGATATCAGGCGACCCGGTCCTACTCGGTCGCGTCGTCTGGCGAGACGACTCGGATCATCCTGGCGGTCGAGGAACTCCCCACAGGTGAAGTCTCGCCATACCTCGTGCACCAGCTCGCTGTAGGCGACGAGCTCGAGGTGCACGGCCCTCTGGGACGGTACTTCGTCTGGATCCCATCAGAATCCGATCGTTCCCCGATTCAGCTCATCGCCGGCGGATCCGGCGTGGTCCCGCTGTTCGCGATGGCCGGAGCGCGTGAGCACGAGGCGGACCATGCCGAGTTCCGACTGCTGTACTCGGTCCGGACGCCCGAGGACGTGGTCTTCGCCGAGGAGCTCTCGGCGCTCTCAAAGACCACCGTCGACATGGTGTACACCCGGAGATCCTCCCCAGGATCGCCGCGTCCGCCCGGGCGACTGACTCGGGAGTCGGTCGCCGGCTACGTCTTCCCCGCCGCGGCGATACCGCGCATCTTCATCTGCGGACCTACCCCGTTCGTCGAGGCGGTTGCCGGTTGGCTTCTCCAACTCGGCCATGATCCCACCCGAATACGCACGGAACGCTTCGGAGGCAGCGGATGACCCACCTCGACGGAAACGCGCTCGCCGGACTCTTCGCCGACACCGTCGGCATCGATCACCGCCGCGATCGGACGATGCGGAAGCTGTCATCAGATATTCGAACTCGCACGCGCCCACGCCTTCGTCACCGCTATCGGCGCGGTCCTGCGATGCGCGCACTGCCAGGGCATGCTCGCCGTCATCGTCCAAAAGCCGCACGAAGTACTCGTCAACCTGTCGGGGCTGGCACACATCGCGATTGCACGGCCCTGAGCCGACCTCCGATGCCGCTACGCCCGGCGCTTCGCCGCGACCGTCCGTCGCCGCGGTGTTGCCCTGCGACGCAAGGAGAGCAGTGCGTTCTCCACCGCATCCTCGAAAACCGTTCCATCGTCGTGTATTTGGGCCATCATCAACCCGCCCTGCACGGTGGCGACGATTGATTGGGCCAATCTGTCGGGATCCGATTGCCGGGTGAGCTGACCGCGCTCACGCATGACCTCCAAGCCGCGCGCCAGCGGCTCCTCCCATCGCCGGAAGGCGGCGTCCAGGTGCGGAAGATAAGCGGGGTCGTTCTTCAGTTCAGCGGCCATCGATCCGAGCGGGCACGCGAACGGCCCATCCAGGACACGATGACTCTCCACCACCTGCTCAGACCACCGCTGCAGGCCCGCCCAGGAGTCGGCGTGATGTATCGCCGGTTGCGCCGCCAAGATGAGCTCAACCTGATGGTCGATGACCGCCCGAATGAGGTCGGCCCTGTCGTCGAAATAGTGGTACAGCTGCGACTTGCCACAACCCGCGGCCGCCAGAACATCATCCAGGCTGGTCGACGCCACGCCACCGTGACGCATCATGGTCGCGGCCGCATCGACGATTGCCGCACGGCTGCGCAGCCCCCGCGCGGACAAGGACGGCCTCGGACTCTCGCCCGTTGCCGCCTTCTCGGGCGCCCGCGTTGCTGCCATCAGTCCACGATAGCGTCTCGGTCAGTCGGACTTCACCCGTCATCAGGGCCGACTACTGTGCAGTTCACTGGCGACTTTGGTGCTGAAGGCGCGGCGGCCAGATAGCGGTCGCTCACGTGCCGCCGACGAGGGGATGCCGACATGCTCGAACCGGTGGGCACAGCATTGCTGGCCGAGCAACTGCGCAACGGCGATCCGGAGGCCTTCAGCAAGCTCCTCGACCTCTACGGGCCCTCGATGCTCCGAGTAGCGCGTGGATACGTGTCCAGTCGCGACTTGGCCGAGGACGTCGTGCAGGAAACGTGGATCGCGGTCTTCAAGGGCATCCACAAGTTCGAGGGCCGCGCCTCGCTACGGACGTGGATCTTCACCATTCTCATCAACGTCGCCAAAAAGCACGGCCTGGCGGAGCGCCGCCACGCCGACACCGCCGTTCGCGTCATGACCGGCGGCACCGTTGATCCGGACCGGTTCCGCGACGCGGGCGATTCCCTACCCGGTCACTGGAAGGAACCACCCGCCCCGTTTCCGGACACACCCGAGGGGTCGCTGCTCGGCCGTGAACTCACACAAGTCGCCACCGCGGTGCTCAGCCGGCTGCCGGTGCGCCAGCGGGAGGTGGTCACCCTGCGTGACGTACAGGGGTTCAGTTCCGAGGAGGTATGCCAATTGTTGGACATCAGCGCGGCCAACCAGCGGGTGCTGTTGCATCGCGGCAGAGCTGTCGTTCGCCAAGAGCTGGAAACCTATCTTGGGACAACGGAATGACCGCCGACGAGATCATCTGCAACCAGCTCGTCGAATTGGTGACCGACTACCTCGACGGCGTGCTCGATCCCGCCGTCGCCGTCAGGTTCGATGCACACTTGCTGGAATGTGATGGCTGCGTCAACTACCTCGAACAGTTCCGGTCGACGATCAACACCCTGGGGCGGGTTCCGTCCGATCAACTCGACGAGGGCTTCCGAGAGCGCCTGCTCGACACATTCCGCGGATGGACGTCCGCCCCCGATCAGGGCCACGGCAGCCGGGGGTGAGGGTCGCACCGTCGGAGAGTGCGACCTCGACCGGTCTTCCGGACTGCGCACCGTGTCGCCGCGGACCCACATGACATAGGCCAGAATCGCGACCGTAGCTGCGAGGCCGCCTTCAGTGTGATCGTTCCAGACTCATACCGACGAATTACGTAGTGGCACAACAACTACATTGCTGGTCTGGACGATTCGTCACGGGCTGTGGTCCGGCGGCGCTGATTCCTTCGCGCTCCGCGCCAACAGTAGGACAGCCAATCTGGGAAAGGCGATGACCGACAGTAAACCAGCTGCGACCAGCGCGGCGTAATTGGCCGGCTGCAGCAGGCCCAGTTCCACGCCAATCCCCCCGGCCACCAACGGAATGCTGAGCGACGTCGCCTGCAGCGGACCTGCAGCCAGAACGTCGCGGCCACTCCCGAGCAACGGACGGTAGAGGATGGCCGGCAGGGCTCGCACGACCAGGAGTGCGACGACGAACAGAGGAATTTTGACCAAGGAGGAACCGTGGTCCATGAGTGCTCGAACGTCGAGTGACACCCCGGTTGCGACGAAGAAGAACGGGATGAAAACACCAAATCCGACCGCATGCAGCTTGGTATAGAGCTGGGTGTGGGTCATATCGTCATCGCGGTCGAGCAGGGTCAACGCCGCTCCGGCAAGGAACGCCCCCAGGATCGACTCGAGTCCGAATGCCGAAGCAAGAGAGGCAAAGACCAAGAGCAGGGCCATAGTTCCGCGGACTCGAATCTCGGCGGTGGTGTCCTGCAGGTCGAGCAGCGTCCTACAGACGGTGCGGGCACGCTCTAGGCCGAGAACGACGGCGATGACGACACCGGTGAAGCCGAGGAACGCCGCCAGCAACGTCAGCTTGGCCCCAACCCCGACCGACGGGTCTTCGGAGAACAACAGGGATAGAAGCACTATGGGCACGACCTCGGCGATCGACGCGCCGGCCACTATGACTTGCCCTGCTCGGGTTTCGACGATCCCCGCGTCCTTCAGGACCGGAAGTATGATGCCGAGCCCGGTTGCCGAGAGGATCACGGCCATCAGCACCGGTGATTGAGCGAGGCCCAACATTCCTAGGCCGACACCTACCGCCACCGCGAGAGCGAACGACACCACGAAGGCCCCCGAGGCGCGGCGCAGCAGCGGCCCCCTCAGATGGCGGACGTCGATTTCCAGCCCGGCGAGCAACAGGAGGAAACTCAGACCAATCGTCGACAACACCACGAGGGCGGCGTCCATGTGTACCCAGCCGAGCACCTGTGGGCCGACGATGACGCCCAGAAGAATCTCGAGCACGATCGCCGGCACAGGCAGCCGGAGCACCCTCACGCTGAGCGGTGCAAGCAATGCGACGACCGAGACGATCGCTACCGCAGTCAACGAGACAATGTTAGAGATCCCTTCTGGTTCCACAGGGTGAATGGGTTGGCGAGTGCGCACCATGCTTCGCGTGATCAGTCCTGTCAGACAGGGCTTTTCAGTGACTCCACGAAGGTGACCGGCCGATGATAGCCGAGTCAGGTAGTTGTGTACTGTACTGCAAAGTACATTTTATTGATATATCTCCGCTCGTCCACGCTGCCGGCCCGCACCCGCATACCGGTCTCCCGTCCCGCCCCGTCGTCGACCCGCCGTAGTGGGCGACGGTGAAAACTGCGGGAGTTCTTCGCTTCGAGACGGATTACGGTCATAGCCGGTCGTTGTACCGGCTTTACGCCAGATCGGCGGCGAGGGCGCGCACAGGCGGGCAGATCTGGTCGAGCTGCTGATCCGGTTCCTGTCGGTGATCGCGTTCCCGGACTCGCAGGTGTAGCCCGGGCTCACCGGGGCGTCCCGCGGTTCCAACCGGGCTGCTGGATCAGTCGATGATCTTGTTCGCGGCGTCGGCAGGACTCGGCGAACTTGATCGCGGCTGACGAGTCAGCCAGCAGGTGTTCGTACTGCGCGGGCGTGATCTCGTAGTACTCCTCGTAGTCCACCGCGCTACTGCTCACCGGGATTGACAGATATCGAGCTCCCGAAGTGGTATCGGTTCCGATTGAGTACCGGCCCTCGTGAGAGAAGCAGGCGTCGTGGAAGCGCTTTGGCCTACTCAATTCGGGTCTCCTCCACGTGAATGTCTTCGAAGTCTTCGGGGTCGAACAGTCCTGTCCATCCCATGTGCTGGTCGCCTTCCATACCGAGTTCGGTTGCAACTGTGGGCGAGCCGATAAACTCGACGCGGACCGGACCGTCGGGCAGCTGTCGTTGAATCGTCACTTTATGTCCGCTCAGGATTCCTGTGACTCTTATTGCCACCTTGCCATCAATGGCTCCCACCGGAACCTTTGCCCAGGTGCGATGCTGCGACAGCCCTCGATGCTCCATGACGCCTCGCTGGCAGGCATCAGGGACATCAGCATCTGGATCAATAAACAGTGCGACCGACGCTTCGTCGCCGAATGCTATCCGGTACCTCTTACCGCGATACACCGCATCCATACCGGAAACTGGCACTCTCTTCATGCCCTGATGCCTTCCGTCACTTGCGCCAACAACTTGGACACCGAATAGCGGCCTGCCGCTATGTCTTCATAGGAGTTCTTAATTGCTCGATCAGAGATGCGACTAGGTGTGCTAGCTCAACGAGCCTCGATACCGCACTCAGCCTCCCGCGAGCCGTCGGGACTGCCTTCGCACGTAAAGCCAACAAGTCGACGGCACTCTTCCGAATCTGCGTCGTCGATGCGATAGCCATCAGGCTGCTCGACCAACTCAACTGATTATATGGAGACTCCA
>JBPPMV010000112.1:0-19681 GCA_051306235.1 Mycobacterium sp.
CATGCGCAGTACCGGTTCGTCCGTTTCGGCCTCCGCGAAATTGTTCGCCGATGCGTCATCAGTGATCCCCGGTGGGGTGAACTCACCGGTCCGGGCCTTCAGCGCAGTGGGTGGCACCCCCCGTTTCATCACCAAAGCCCATGGCTACTGGCTGACCGACGCCGATGACAATCGCTACGTCGACCTGGTGTGTTCCTGGGGTCCGATGATCCTGGGCCACGCCCACCCCGCTGTCGTCGAGGCGGTGCAGCGGGTCGCCGCCGACGGACTGTCCTTCGGTGCGCCGACCCCCGCGGAGACCGAACTGGCCCGCGAGATCATCGACCGGGTCGCCCCGGTCGAGCGCATCCGATTCGTCAATTCGGGCACCGAAGCCACCATGAGCGCCATCCGGTTGGCCCGCGGATTCACCGGCCGGCCCAAGATCATCAAGTTCTCCGGCTGTTACCACGGCCACAGTGACGCGTTGCTCGCCGACGCCGGTTCGGGGGTGGCGACCCTGGGGTTGCCGTCCTCCCCGGGGGTCACCGGTGCCGCCGCTGCGGACACCATCGTGCTGCCCTACAACGATGTCGCCGCGGTCGAGGAGGCGTTTGCTGCGCACGGCGAACACATCGCCTGCGTCATCACCGAGGCCAGCCCCGGCAACATGGGCACCGTCGCACCGCAGCCGGGCTACAACGCCGCGCTGCGCCGCATCACCTCCGCGCACGAGGCGCTGCTGATCTCCGATGAGGTGATGACCGGTTTCCGGGTCAGCCGGTCCGGTTGGTACGGCGTCGATCCCGTCGACGCCGATATCTTCACCTTCGGCAAGGTGATGAGCGGCGGCCTGCCCGCCGCGGCATTCGGCGGACGGGCCGAGGTGATGGAGCGGCTGGCACCGCTGGGGCCGGTGTATCAGGCGGGCACGCTGTCGGGGAACCCGGTCGCGATGGCGGCCGGACTGGCCACGCTGCGCGCCGCCGATGACGCGGTCTACGCCGCACTCGATGCCAATGCCGACCGGCTCGGTGACCTGATCGGCGCAGCTCTCACCGACGCCTCGGTCGCGCACAGGATCGCCAGGGCAGGCAACTTCCTGACGGTGTTCTTCGGCGAGAGCGCGCCTACCGATTTCGCCACCGCCAAGGCCACCGAGACGTGGCGCTACCCGGCCTTCTTCCATGCTCTGCTGGACGCCGGGATCTATCCACCGTGTAGCGCGTTCGAAACCTGGTTCGTCTCGGCGGCTCTCGACGATGACGCCTTCGACCGGATCGCCGCGGCCCTGCCGCACGCGGCCCGCGCGGCTGCCGAGGCAAAGCAGTGACCCCGATTCGAACCACGGTGCACGTCATGCGCCACGGTGAGGTGCACAACCCGGAGAAGGTGCTCTACGGCCGGCTGCCCGGGTACAACCTGTCCGACCGGGGCCGCGCGCAGGCCCAGTCGGCGGCGGATTGGTTGGCGCCCAAGGACATAACCTATGTGGTGGCTTCCCCGCTGGAACGCGCGCAGCAGACCGCGGCGCCGATCGCGGCCGTGCACGGACTCGATATCGACACCGATGAGAGCCTCATCGAATCCTGGAACGATTTCGAGGGAAAGCGGGTGGCACCCGGTGACGGTGCGCTGCGCGATCCGCGGAACTGGCCGCGGCTGCGCAATCCGCGCAAACCGTCCTGGGGCGAGCACTATGACGATATCGCCCCCCGGATGATCGCCGCCCTACATCGGGCCCGGGGGAAAGCGGCTGGGCACGAAGCGGTCTGCGTCAGCCATCAGCTCCCGGTGGAGACGCTGCGCCGGGCCATGACCGGACGCAAACTGCCGCACCTGCCGCTGCCGCACAGCCGACTGTGCAACCTGGCGTCGATCACCTCGTTCACCTTCGATGACGACCGCCTCATCCGCTGGGGTTACACGGAGCCCTGGGGCATCTAGTGAAGTGGTTCAGCGCCTTGTTGGTGGCGGCACTGGTGGTCACCGGCTGCAGTACCGGTGACGACGCCGTCGCCCAAGGCGGGACGTTCGAGTTCGTCGCCCCCGGCGGGAAGACCGATATCTTCTACGACCCGCCCGAATCCCGAGGTACCCCAGGCGCACTGGCCGGTCCGGACCTAATGGACCCGGACAAGACGCTGGCGCTGTCCGATTTCGCGGGCAAGGTCGTGGTGATCAACGTGTGGGGGCAGTGGTGTGGGCCCTGCCGCGCCGAGATCGGTGAATTGCAGCGTGTCTACACCGATACCCAGGACCTGGGCGTCCAGTTCCTGGGTATCGACGTGCGTGACAACAACCGGGATGCCGCAGTCGATTTCATCGTCGACCGCAAAGTCACCTTCCCGTCGATCTATGACCCGTCGATGCGCACCATGATCGCCTTCGGCGGCAAGTTCCCCACCACCGTCATCCCGTCCACCCTGGTGCTGGATCGCCGGCACCGGGTGGCTGCGGTGTTCCTGCGTGAGCTGCTGGCCGGCGATCTGCAACCGGTGGTCGAACGGCTGGCTGCGGAAAAGTGATGGCGCAGTGACAGATCTGATCACCGGTGGACCGCTGCTGTTCGCCATCGGCCTGAGCATGCTGGCCGGGCTGGTGTCCTTCGCCTCGCCGTGCGTGGTTCCGCTGGTGCCCGGCTACCTGTCCTATCTGGCCGCCATCTCCGGCGGGCCGAGCCGGTACCGGGTGGCCGGTGCGGCCGGCCTGTTCGTCGCGGGTTTCACCGTGGTGTTCGTGCTCGGCAGCGTCGCGGTGCTCGGTATGACGACCGCGTTGATCACCAATCAGGAACTGCTGCAACGTATCGGCGGGGTCGTGACCATTGCGATGGGCCTGGTGTTCGTCGGCTTCATCCCGCTGCTGCAACGCGAGGCCCGGTTCGCCCCGCGGCAACTGTCCACGCTGGCCGGGGCGCCGCTGCTGGGCGCGGTCTTCGCGCTGGGCTGGACACCGTGCCTGGGCCCGACGCTGACCGCGGTGATCGCGGTGTCCTCGGCGACCGAGGGTTCGGCGGTGGCCCGCGGGATCACCCTCGTGATCGCCTACTGCCTGGGACTGGGGCTACCGTTCGTGCTGCTGGCCTTCGGATCTTCACGCGCGGTGCGCGGTCTGGGCTGGCTGCGTGAGCACACCCGGGGTATCCAGATCTTCGGCGGGGTGCTGATGATCGCGGTCGGTATCGCGTTGGTGACCGGACTGTGGGGCGATTTCGTGGCCTGGGTGCGAGACGCCTTCGTCAGTGACGTGAGGCTGCCGATATGAAGATCTGGGCGTTGATCCGCAATACCTGGCGCACGCTGACCTCGATGGGCACCGCGCTGGTGCTGCTGTTCCTGCTGGCGTTGGGCGCCATCCCGGGAGCGCTGCTGCCGCAGCGCAGTCTCAACGCCGCCAAGGTCGACGAGTACCTGCTCGACCACCCGACCCTCGGTCCGTGGCTGGACCGCGTGCAGGGCTTCGATGTCTTCTCCAGCTTCTGGTTCACCTCCATCTACGTGCTGCTGTTCATCTCCCTGGTGGGCTGCCTGACCCCGCGACTGGCCGAGCATGTCAAAAGCCTGCGCGCGGTGCCGGTGCCCGCGCCACGCAACCTGTCCCGGCTGCCCAAACATCACGAGGCCGAGATACCCGGTGAGGCAGCACAATTGGCCTCCACCGTGGCTGATCGGCTGAAAGGCTGGCGGCGCAGCACCCGGCAGGAGGGCGAGGCCACCGAGATCTCGGCGGAGAAGGGCTATCTGCGCGAATTCGGCAATATCGTCTTCCACTTCTCGCTGTTGGGACTGCTGGTCGCGATCGCCGCGGGCAAGCTCTTCGGCTACGAGGGAAATGTCATCGTCATCGCCGACGGCGGCCCCGGGTTCTGCTCGGCCTCCCCGGCCGCCTTCGACTCGTTCCGGGCGGGTAACACCGTCGACGGCACCTCGCTCTACCCGATCTGTGTGAAGGTCAACGATTTCGACGCCGAGTATCTGCCCAGCGGTGCGGCGGTCAGCTTCGCCGCCAATATCGAATATCAGGCCGGCGCCGACCTGGCGAGCAACACCTGGAACGACTACCGGCTCGAGGTGAACCACCCGCTGCGCGTCGGCGGGGACCGGGTCTACCTGCAGGGCCACGGGTACGCGCCGACGTTCACCGTCATCTTCCCCGACGGCCAGACCCGCACCTCCACGGTGCAGTGGCGCCCCGACGATCCGCTGACGCTGCTGTCCTCCGGCGTGATCCGGGTGGACCCGCCGGCGGGCACCTATCCCGATCCAGACGAACGCCGCGAACAGCAGATCGCGATCCAGGGCCTCTTCGCGCCGACCGAGTTCCTGGAGGGCAGCCTGCTGTCCTCCAGTTTCCCCGCGCTGAACAAGCCGGCGGTGGCCGTGGACATCTATCGCGGCGACACCGGCCTGGACACCGGCCGTCCGCAGTCCATCTTCGATCTGGACGCCCGGCTGATCGGACAGGGCCGGCTCAACAAGGAGGCCAGGGTCAACCTGGCTGTCGGCCAGGAGAAGCGACTCGAGGACGGCACCACCGTCCGCTTCGACGGCGCCGTCCCGTTCATCAACCTGCAGGTGTCCCACGATCCCGCGCAGATCTGGGTGTTGGTGTTCGCCCTGACCATGATGGGCGGTTTGTTGGTGTCGCTGGTGGTGCGCCGCCGCCGCATCTGGGTTCGGATAACCCCCGGTGCTGCGGGTACCGTGAGCGTCGAGCTGGGCGGACTGGCCCGCACCGACAACTCCGGGTGGGGCGATGAGTTCGAGCGGTTGACGGACCGACTGCTCGGCGACGAAGGACACGGAGGAAAACGGGCGTGAACAGCACAGATATCGATATCGACCTGGCCCGCTACTCGGATTGGGCGTTCACCTCATCGGTGGTGGTGCTCGTGCTGGCACTGCTGCTGCTGGCGGTGGAGCTGGCGTACTCGCGCAGCCGCAAGGTCGAGGCCCGTGAGCTCGTCGGGGTGGGAGCCAACAGCGCCACCCCCGGCATCGTCACCGCAGCCCCGACCCGCACCGCCGATGAGCGCATCGGACGCGCAGGCGTCGCGCTGACCTATGTCGGCATCGTCCTCTTGGCGGCGTGCATCGTGCTGCGCGGTCTTGCCACCGAGCGGGTGCCGTGGGGCAACATGTACGAGTTCATCAACCTGACCTGCTTCTCCGGGCTGGTGGCCGCCGCGGTGGTGTTGCGCCGCTCGCAGTACCGCGCGCTGTGGGTGTTCGTGCTGCCGGTGGTGCTGGTTCTGCTGACGGTGTCGGGCAAATGGCTCTACACCCACGCCGCCCCGGTGATGCCCGCGCTGCAGTCCTACTGGCTGCCCATCCACGTCTCGGTCGTCAGTCTCGGCTCGGGGGTGTTCCTGGTCGCCGGTGTGGCCAGCCTGCTGTTCCTGCTCAAGATGTCGCCGCTTGCCCAGCGCGACAACGGGTTCGGCCGGATGGTCGAGCGACTGCCCGATGCGCAGCTGCTGGACCGCATTGCCTACCGCACCACCATCTTCGCCTTCCCGGTGTTCGGTTTCGGCGTCATCTTCGGCGCCATCTGGGCCGAGGAGGCCTGGGGCCGGTACTGGGGCTGGGATCCCAAGGAGACGGTGTCGTTCATCGCCTGGGTGGTTTACGCCGCCTATCTGCACGCCCGCTCGACCGCGGGCTGGCGGGACAAGAAGGCCGCCTGGATCAACGTCGTCGGCTTCATCGCGATGATCTTCAACCTCTTCTTCATCAACCTGGTCACCGTCGGCCTGCACTCCTATGCCGGTGTGAGCTGAGGCCGTGCCGAGCTTCAGGGCGCAGCAGCGGTTCAGTAATTTTGCCGGCGAACCGGCGCGGTCGGTGCCGCCGGAGTGGACCGCCCCGACGCCGCCGCATGGGTTCCCGGCGCAACAACAGGACCCGCCCCCGCAGACCAGCCCGTTCCCGTTACCGGCCCCGTATCTCGACCTGTCCACCGTCGCGCTGCTCGGCCAACCCAAGCAGGCGCCGTCGGGTGGCTGGCGGCGCTGGCTGTACCTGGCGTCGTTCAAGCTGGTCAACGCCGGCGAGAGCCCCAAGGTCACCAACCAGATCACGCTGCTCGAGGAGGTCGGCCGGCCGCTGCGCGGGTGCTACCGGATCGCGGTGCTGTCGCTCAAGGGCGGGGTCGGCAAGACGACCGTCACCGCGACGCTGGGCGCCACGTTCGCGTCCACCCGGGGTGACCGGGTCATCGCGGTGGACGCCAATCCGGACCGCGGCACGCTGAGCCAGAAGGTGCCGCTGGAAACCCCGGCCACCGTGCGGCATCTGCTACGCGACGCCGAGGGCATCGCCAGCTACAGCGATGTCCGCCGCTATACCTCCCAGGGACCGAGCCGGCTCGAGGTGCTGGCGTCGGAATCCGATCCGGCGGTGTCGGAGGCGTTCAGCTCAGAGGATTACGCACGCACCGTGGAGGTGCTGGAGCGGTACTACAGCCTGGTGCTCACCGATTGTGGTACCGGGATGCTGCATTCGGCGATGGCGGCGGTGCTGTCTAAGGCCGATGTGTTGATCGTCGTCAGCTCCGGTTCGGTGGACGGGGCGCGTTCGGCATCGGCGACGCTGGACTGGCTGGATGCGCACGGTCACCAGGAACTGGTGCGCAACGCGGTCGCCGTGGTCAATGCGGTGCGTCCGCGCTCGGGCAAGGTCGATCTGCAGAAGGTCGTCGATCACTTCGCCCGACGGTGCCGGGCGGTGCTGCAGGTGCCGTTCGATCCGCACCTGGAAGAGGGCGCCGAGATCAGCCTGGAACGCCTCAGACCGCAGACCCGCGAAGCGTTGCTGCGATTGGCAGCCGTGGTTGCCGCAGGTTTCCCCGCCACGGGCTAACCGCGCGGGTTGTCCTTGGGGTCGAGCCGGCGCAGGAAATCGGGATCGTCATCGGGCCCGATCACGCGCGGCCTCGGGCGATTTGCCGATGCACGCACCAGTCGCCACGTCAGGTACACGAGCCCGGCCACTATCAGCGCCAGGAGTAAGTACTGCAAGCCACTAACCTCCTTGCTCCGAATATACGCGCCCGCTCGGTAGGCTCGGGCCGTGTCTGATTCTCGGCCGGGTTCCCGGATGCTGCGTGACGTCGGTGCCTATCTGTTCGCCCGGCTGGCGCTGGCCGCGGTCCTCACCGGAGTGATCATCGGAGCGGGCCACCTTGTCGGTGTGCGGGAGTTCCCGATCGTGGTGGCGGTGCTGTTCGCCCTCGTGCTGGCTCTGCCGCTGGGCATCTGGGTCTTCGCACCGCTGCGCCGGCGGGCCACCGCCAGCATCGCCGAGTTCGACGAGCGCCGCCGCAAGGACAAGGAGACCCTGCAGGCGCGGTTGCGCGGCGAGGACGACTAACGCGACCGGACGGCCGGTTCCAGATCGGTGAGCGCGCGCGACAACGTGAGCAGGACGGCCACGCTCAGCCAGGCGATGAACACGGTGACGCCGGCGGACGTGGGAGAACCGTATTCGGCGACCACCCCGGCCAGCCCGATCCCGGCGGGTACCGCCACCTGTAGACAGGCATTCTGCACGCTGAGCACCCGGCCGCGGACCTCGTCCGGGATCCGTTCGGCCTGCAATACCCCGAGCACGGCGCCGAGCATCGAGTTCGCGACGCCGAGCACAGCCGCTCCGGCGAACACCCAGGCAGGCCCGACCAGAGTTGCCATCAGGGCGAATCCGGCCGTCGTCCCGATCAGGCCCGCGTACATCCAGAACCGTCGCGGCATCCGGGTGCCGACAGCGGCGAAAACAGTGGTGCCCGCGAGCATGCCGAGCGCCAGCGCAGTGAGCACGAAGCCCAGCAGATCGGGTCGGGAGATCACGCTGAAGTAGAGCGGTAAGACCAGGCCCTGTAGACCGCCAAGTGTCAGTGCCAGGCCCACGGTGAGGGTGACCGTGCCGGTGAGGAACCTGCTGCCGCGCAACGCAGACACTCCGGCACTCAGCTGTGTCCGCAGCGAATCCCGTTGGCCGGCAACTGTATCGATCGCACCGAGGCGGTGCGGTATGGCTGTCGTGATCAGCGCGGCGGCTGCCGAAGTCCCTGCGGTCACGAGAAGTGCTGTGCTGCCGTCGAACAACGAGAGCAGCGTGCCTGCGGCTGCGGGGCCGATCACCAGCGCCATCGACGTCATCGACTGCCGCAGACCGATCAGCCGCTCAAGCGATACGCCCGAGGACCGTGCCACCGCCGGAACCATCACCTGGCGCGCCGTCATCCCCGGCACATCGCCGAAGGATCCGACGATCGCCAATACGACCAGCCAGGTGATGTTCAGGCCCCACAACAGGTCGACCACCGGGATGGCCGCCACTGCGGCCGCCGAGACGATATCGGACAGTATGGAGCAGGTCCGACGGTTCACCCGGTCGATCAGAACCCCGGCGGCCAGTCCGACGAGCAGTGCGGGAACGGCCGTCGCCGTCGACACCGCACCGACGCTCAACGGGCTACCCGTCGTTTGCAGCACGATGAGCGGTAACGCCACCGCGAGGATCCCGTTGCCGAGGAAGCTCAGGAAATGCGAGGCCAGGTAGGCGAGGGCAACGGGGGGCATGCCCTCACGAAAGCCTGTGACGCTGCGGCAGGGTCAAACGCGGGTTGAGTGTGCCCTTACGTCCGGGTGTTGCATGGAGGAGTGACAACACTCCTCACCGACTCGGACTACGCGCGCGCCGAGCAGATGCTCGCTCCCTATCGGGCCCGCAAGGTTCCCGGCGCCACCCTGCACCCGCAATGGCTTCCCGGCGGAAACCGGTTCTGGTATCAGGTGGGCACCCGCCACGTGATGGTCGATCCGGCCGCGGGCGACCGCCGCGCTGCATTCGACCATGACCGGCTGGCCGCGGAGCTCTCGGTTGCATCGGGGCGGGCGGTGAACGGTGACGATCTGTCGATCTCCGGGGTCGAGTTCCATGGTGATGCGGTGCGATTCAGCGCGTTCCAGAGGACCTGGGTCTGGTCGGATGACGCCGGGCTGCGCGAGTCCGACCACCTGACACCCGTGCCCGGTGAGGTGCCCTCACCGGACGAGCAGTGGGTGGCCTTCAGCCGGGACGGGAACATCTGGGTCCGGCGGGCGGGAGCGAAGCGACTGGGGGATTTGCACCGGCGGGCAGACGGTGGGCACGAGTTCGCGCTCACCGAGGACGCCGAACCGCATTTCGATTACGGCGGCCTGCCCGAGACGACCGGGGCGAAGGCCCTGATGCGCATTCTCGGCCTGCCTGCCCCGCTGTTCTTCCACTGGTCACCGGACTCCCGGCGAATCCTGGTGCAGCGCATCGACCAACGTGACCTGCCGGAGCTGGTGCTCGTCGAGTCGACGCCGGGCGATGGTGGCCGCCCGGTCGAGCACCGCACCCGCTACACCATGCCCGGTGAGGACGCGGTCGCGCAGATGACGTGGAACGTCCTCGACGTCGCCGATCGTTCGGTGGTCCGCCAGCAGGACCCGCCGACGCCGATCATGCACAACACCGCGCTCGTCTACGCGTGGTGGACGGGGGAATCTGCCGGGGCGACCGAAGCGACGGGGGAATCTGCCGGGGCGAGCGAAGCGACGGGGAAATATACAGTGCATTTCCTGCATCACTCCCGCGACGCCCGCACCCTGGAGTTGCGCCGCCTCGACCCGGCGAACGGCGCGACGACCACGCTCATCACCGAGACCGGTGAGACCCGCGTCGACCCCACTGTGCAACTGGGGGATCCGCGCATGGTGCACGTGCTGGATTCCGGCGAGATCCTCTGGTGGTCGCAGCGCGATGGCTGGGGCCACCTGTACCTCTACTCGGCCGATGGGCGACAGAGCACCCAGATCACCAAGGGGCCGTGGCTCGTCCGCTCGCTGCTGTGGGTCGACCAGGAACGCAGGCAGGTGTGGTTCGTCGCCGGCGGACTCGTCGAGGACGACCCGTACATCCGGCAGATCTGCCGGGTGGATCTCGACGGTTCCGGGTTCAGCAGGCTCACCGACGACCACCTCGACCACGACGCCGTCAGCCCGCCCGAGGGTGGTTACATCGTCGACCGGGCATCGTCGTCGAGCGTGGCGCCCCGATCGGTCGTGCTCGACGGTGACGGCCGGGTACTCGTCGCGCTCGAGTCACCGGGCACGACGGCGCTGGAGGCGCTCGGCTGGAGCCCACCCGAGCGTTTCCGCACGACCGCCGCGGACGGCAGGACACCGATCTACGGTCTGCTTTGGCGCCCACACGGTTTCGACCCGGATCGGCGCTACCCGATCATCGAGCACATCTATCCGGGCCCGCAGGTCTACCGGGCCGGACCGTCCTTCGATCCGCCACATCAGGGTGAACCGGAGGCGTTCGCCGCGCTCGGCTTCGCCGTCGTGGCGATCGACGGACGCGGTAGTGCGGCGCGCGGCAAGGCTTTTCAGGACCATTCCTACGGCGACCTCGGCAACGGTGGCGCCCTGGACGACCACGTCGCGGCGATCCGGGAGCTCGGGGCACCGGTATCCGTGGCTGGACACCGGACGCGTCGGTATCACCGGCCAGTCCGCAGGCGCCTTCGCCGCCGCGCGTGCCGTCCTGATGTATCCCGAGGCGTACCACGTGGCGGTCGCGACATCGGGCAACCACGACAACAACATCAATCTGGCCATGTGGGCCGAGCACTACCACGGCGATCTCAGCGATGAGGGCAGGCGTTCCATCTCGAATGCCACGCTGGCGGGCAACCTCACCGGCAAGCTGCTGCTCATTCATGGTGAACTCGATGACAACGCGCACCCGTACATGACGATGCGTCTCGTCGACGCACTCATCAAGGCCGACAAGGATTTCGACCTGATCATGATCCCCGGTGCCGAGCACGCCCTGATCGGCAGACAGCACTACTTCCTGCGCCGCACCTGGGACTACTTCGTCCGGCATCTGCACGGCACCGAACCCCCGAGCCACCGGCTCGCGCCGCTGCCGCTACCGACCCTCGGCGGCTGAGCCGCGCAGGATCTCACCTGCGCGGCGCAGGACATCGAGCTGTGCCGGGTTGTAGAGATCTGCCATGGCGTCGTCGATCGTCTTCTCGGCGAAGCGCGCTCCGCGAGGGGCGTCGATCCGGGCCTCGGTGAGGCCGGGATGGTCCTGGCGGACCGCCCGGATGTAGGGGGCCAGCCGTTCGGCGAGGCTCTGCCGGGTGGCCTCGTCGGCGTCGGCGGGCAGCGTGTCCAACTCCCGCGCGGCAGGGTCCTCGCGGGAATCACGGATCAGCTCGGCGTAGGCCTGCCTACCGCGCGGCCCGAGCACCCGGCTCAGCACCACGATCAGCTTTCGGTCTGCGTCGGTCATCTTGGCGACCGCATCGGAGGAGGCGAAATCGGGCGGCAGATCGGTGGGCGCCGCGTTGGTGAGCAGTTCGCGGAGTTCGTCGCGGGCCCGCTGCAGCCGTTCGATCGTCGCGGCCAGTTCGGTGTCGAGCTCCCGCAGCGCCTGCTCGGGATGATCGTCGTCATCGCCCAGCGCCGCGATCTGAGGCAGCGTGAACCCGAGATCGACGAGTCGTTTGATGCGCACCAGCCGGACCAGGTGCGCCACCCCGTACTGCTTGTAGCCGTTGGAGCGCCGCTCGGGCTCGGGAAGCAGGCCCACCTGGTGGTAGTGCCGGACGGCGCGCAGGCTGGTACCGGCGAGTTCGGCGATCTCACGGGTACTCCAGGCCACCGGTCCATCTTGGCCCACGCCCGAACTTGACTGTGCCGTTACGTCCGAGTGTCCGATGTGGATATGAACAAAGCTGAACCGACCGTGCTGGAACGGGTGGGAGGCGTGTCCGGGCTGGTGCTCGCGAGCGTGCCCACTTTCGCCTATGTCATCGCCAATGCGATCGCCGGACTCAATGTCGCCGTGGTGGTGGCCGTCGGCGTCAGCGCCGCACTGATCGCGGTCCGGCTGGCGCGCAGGCAACCCGTTCAGCCCGCGGTGTCCGGGCTGCTCGGCGTGGTCGTCGCCGCCCTGATCGCCTACTACACCGGCTCGGCGGAAAACTACTTCCTGCCCGGTATCTGGATCAGCCTGGCCATGGCCGCCGCGTTCACGGTGTCCCTGCTGGCGCGCCGTCCGCTGATCGGAGTGATCTGGAATCTGTTGCGCAGCAGCGGACCGGACCCGGCCTGGCGTGCCGACAAGTCCGTGCTGCGGGGTTTCGATATCGCGACGCTGGCATTCGTGGCCCTGTTCGCGGCGAGGTTCGTGGTCCAGCAGTGGCTCTACGACGGCGGCCACACCGGCTGGCTGGCGTTCGCCCGGATCGGGATGGGCTATCCGCTGCTCGGTGTGGCGTTGCTGGTGGTCTTCTGGGCGGTGCGGCGGGCGAATCGGCGACTGCCCGCTGCGGTGCAGGAGCGCGAACCCGCATCGCCGACGACGCTGATGCCTGCCTCGGACTAACCCAACGCCAGGGCCAGTGCGACCGCGACTGCCCACACCAGCATGGTCAGCCCGGTATCGCGCAGCACCGGGATCAGCTCACGGCCGCCCAGCTTGCGACGCACCGGCCCGGCCGCCCGCACCGCCAGCGGCAGCGCGATCAGGCCTGCCGCGGCCCACGGTGTGGCCAGCATCAGCACCAGGGTCAACGCGAAGGCCACGACCAGCAGGG
The DNA here is from genome assembly GCA_051306235.1 of Mycobacterium sp. Taxonomy (GTDB): domain Bacteria; phylum Actinomycetota; class Actinomycetes; order Mycobacteriales; family Mycobacteriaceae; genus Mycobacterium. Next base: position 12,628 of record JBPPMV010000112.1, read on the forward strand.
CGAGGTACAGCACCCGGGTGCGGGCGTCGCCGAGCCGCACGGCCAGGGTGATCTTGCTGGAGTCGGTGTCGGTGGGAATATCACGTAAGTTGTTGGCCACCAACACTGCCGAGGACAGCGAGCCCATCGCGACGGCCATCGCCAGGCCCACCCAGTCCACCCGTAGTGCCTGGGTGTACTGCGTGCCCAGCACCGCGACCAACCCGAAGAACACGAACACCGCGATCTCGCCGAGCCCGCGGTAGCCGTACGGTTTGGACCCGCCGGTGTACAACCAGGCGCCCGCGATACAGGCGGCGCCGATCGCGATCAGCCAGGGCTGACTGACGATCGCCAGGGCCAGACCGGCCCCTGCGCCCACCACCAGACTCACCAGCGCCGCGGTCAGCACGGCGCGCGGGGTGGCCACCTTGGAGCCCACCAGCCGTAGCGGCCCGCTTCGCACATCGTCGGTGCCGCGGATCCCGTCGGAGTAGTCGTTGGCGTAGTTCACCCCGACGATCAGGGCCAGGGAGACCACCAGCGCGAGCAGTGCCTTCCACCACACCGCGTCCCCGAGCCACGCCGCCGCGCCGGTGCCGGCGATGACGGGCGCGATCGCGTTCGGGAGGGTGCGCGGACGGGCGCCTTCGATCCATTGCGCAAGACTGGCCACGCGCGCCATCGTTGCACGGCCCTACCTGGGGTGACGCGGCGCACCTTGTCACATCGCGGGGTCGGCATGAAACTGATCTCATGACTGACCGACTCAGCAAGCAGGAAATCACCAAGGACGCCCTGCAAGAGGGTGTGGAGACCGTGGCATCGACGGTGGGGGAGGTGGCGACCATCATCACCACCGCGGTGAAGGATGTGGCCAACGCGATCGGCGGGCTGGCCACCGACGCCTTTGCCATCCGCGATGCCGCCCGCCAAGCGGCCGAACGTGCCGAAATGGACGGGCAGCCCGACGCCTGATGCTCGGCGTCATCGGCGGCAGCGGCTTCTATACCTTCTTCGGGGCCGATGCCAGGGCCATCAACCTGGACACCCCGTACGGCTCACCGAGTGCGGCGATCACCGTGGGGACCGTCGCCGGCCATGAGGTGGCCTTTCTGCCGCGGCACGGCGTCGACCACGAGTTCTCCCCGCACTCCGTGCCCTACCGCGCGAACATGTGGGCGCTGCGGGCACTGGGCGTGCGACGGATCTTCGCGCCGTGCGCGGTCGGCAGCCTGACCGCCGAGCTCGGACCGGGCGCCATCGTGGTGCCGGATCAGCTGGTGGACCGGACCAGCGCGCGCCAGGACACCTACTTCGATTCCGGCGGCGTGCACGTGGGTTTCGCCGATCCGTACTGCCCGGCGCTGCGGGCGGCGGCCGCGGATCTGCCCTCGGTCGTCGACGGCGGCACGATGGTCGTCATCCAGGGTCCGCGATTCTCCACCCGCGCGGAGAGCAAGTGGTTCGCCGGCCAGGGCTTCACCCTGGTGAACATGACCGGCTACCCGGAGGCCGTGCTCGCTCGTGAACTCGAAATGTGTTATGCAGCAATTGCATTGGTGACCGATCTGGATGCCGGTATCGAGACCGGCAGTGGTGTGCGGGCGGTGGACGTGTTCGCCGAGTTCGAACGCAATATCGCGGGCTTCAAGCAACTCGTGCATGAGGCCATCGCCGGGGTAGACCCCGAGCGCACCTGCACGCACTGCCTGGCCCACGAGGGTGTCACGCTGCCCTTCGAGCTTCCGTGAGGGTGCTGCTGACCGGAGCCGCCGGGTTCATCGGCAGCCGGATCGCCGCCGCGCTGGATGCGGCCGGCCATGAGGTCATCGGCGTCGACGTCATGCTGGAGGCCGCGCATCGCGGCGGTGCCGAACCGCCGCCGGACTGCCGGGTGCTCGATATCCGTGACGGTGCCGAAGTCGCCAAGCTGCTCGACGGCGTCGATGTGGTGTGCCACCAGGCCGCGGTGGTGGGCGCCGGCGTCAACGCCGCGGATGCGCCGTCCTACGGCAGCCACAATGACTACGGCACCACGGTGCTGCTGGCCGAGATGTATGCCGCAGGCTGTTCCCGGCTGGTGCTCGCCTCGTCGATGGTGGTCTACGGACAGGGTGGCTATGACTGCCCCGAGCACGGGCCGGTCGAACCACTGCCGCGCACCCGCGAGGATCTCGACAGTGGCGTCTTCGACCACCGTTGCCCCCTCGGAGGTGAACCGCTGCAGTGGCGACTGGTGGACGAGGACGCACCGCTGAAGCCGCGCAGCCTGTACGCGGCGAGCAAGACCGCGCAGGAGCATTACGCGCTGGCTTTCAACGATTCTGTCGGCGGATCGGTGGTCGCGCTGCGCTATCACAACGTCTACGGCCCGGGCATGCCGCGCGATACCCCGTATTCGGGGGTGGCGGCGATCTTCCGCTCCCAGCTGGAAGCCGGCGATGCGCCGAAGGTGTACGAGGACGGTGGGCAGATGCGCGATTTCGTCCACGTCGACGATGTGGCCGCGGCCAATGTCGCGGCCATCGAGGCGAACCTCGGCGGATTCACCGCGTTCAACGTCAGTTCGGGCCGGCCGGTGTCGATCCTCGACGTGGCCTCCCGGCTCAGTGAAGCGCGCGAGGCGCAGGCTCCCGTTGTCACCGGGCAGTACCGCAACGGCGATGTCCGCCATATCGTGGCCGACCCGGCGAAAGCTGCTCGACTCCTGGGTTTTCGTGCGGCGGTGGACCCGCGCGACGGGTTGCGCGAATTCGCCTTCGCACCGCTGCGTGACTAGCCCCGGATCAGCCCGACAGCGGCAGCCGTACCTCGAACCGGGCGCCGGTCGTCAGGTTCTGTGCCGTCACCGACCCGCCGTGCGCCGCCACCAGGCCGGCGGCTATCGCCAGGCCCAGGCCCGAACCGTTGGGCAGTGTCGAATCCGCGCGTGGCACACGGTCATTGGACCCGCGATAGGCGATATCGAACACCCGGGCCAGGTCGTTGTCATCGATGCCGACGCCGGTGTCGTCGACCCGGACCCAGGCCTGCTGCCCCTCGGATCCGACGGTGAGGGTGACGCTGCCGCCCTCGGGTGTGTGGGCGGTGGCGTTGGCGACCAGATTCGACAGCACGCGCACCAGTGCGCGGTCGCTACCCAGGATGTGGACCGCGTGATCGGGAAGCTCGGCGCGCAACACCACCCCGGCCTGCTGTGCCGGTATCCGGTGCGCCGCAATGACATCGTCGACCACCTCGTCGAGGGCCACCAGTTCGTGGGTGGGCGCGGCGGCACCGGCGTTGATCTTCGACATCTCGAACAGGTCGTCGACCATCTCGGCGAGCCGGATCGATTCCTGCTCGATGTGTTTGGCGTGGCCGCGGACCTCGTCATCGGTGACCACGCCGTCGGCGATGGCCTCCGAGACAGCGCGAATCCCGGCCAGCGGTGTGCGCAGATCATGGCTGACGAAGGCGACCAGCCTGCGCCGAGACTGCTCGGCCGCCCGCTCGGAATCGCGGATCTCGCGCTCCCACACGGTGCGCCGGGCCTGGTACCGGGCGAGCGCGACGGCGGTGGGAATCGTGACCAGCGAGATGATCGCCAGGACGACGGCGATCTGCTGGAACGTCTCGGTGATCATGAACCCGCTGGCGCCCAGCACACCGGTGAACGTCGCGAGCGTCGGGATCAGCACCAGCGCAACCATGCTGACCGTCAGCGACCACGACCGCGCCAGCCGGATCGCGATGGCGCCGGCCGCCACCACCGGCACCGAGCAGGCCAGCGTCCACCCGGCGATCTCCCACAGGTCGGTCACGATGCGCTCCACAGGTAGCCGCGGCCCCATACCGTCTGAACCCGGTGCTGGTCACCGAGTTTCGCGCGCAACCGCTTGACATGCACGGTGACGGTGGACATATCGCCGTATTCCCAGCGCCACACCCGTTTGAGCAGATCGGACCGGGAGAACACGGTATCGCTGTTGGTCAGGAAGAACACCAGCAGATCGAACTCGCGGTTGGTCAGGCTGATCGGGCGTCCGGCCACCGTCACCGAGCGCGCCGACGTCGAGACGGACAGCTCACCGCTCGAGAGTTCCATGGGGACAGCCGAGATGGCGCCGGTGCGACGCAGCACCGACTGCACACGCAGCGCCAACTCACGCGGGCTGAACGGTTTCGTCAGATAGTCGTCGGCACCGGCTTCCAGACCTGCGATGCGATCGTCCTGCTCGCCCAGCGCGGTCAGCAGGATCACCGGCAGGCTGTAGTTGCCGCCGCGGCGCAGATCGCGGCACAGCGTCAGCCCGTCGGATTCGGGCATCATCACGTCGAGTACGGCGACATCGATATCGGGGGAACCGAGCAGCCGGCGTGCTTCGGCGCCGTCCTGGGCGATCGCCACTTCCAGTCCGTCGCGTTCCAGATACCGACGGACCACATCGCGCACGACGGTGTCATCGTCGGCGATCAGCACCCGGGTCATAACCTTCGAGGCTAGCCGCCGCGGGCCGCCGGAGCTGCGTCGTCACGGTTCTGTCACCATTTTCCTGTGGCACCTGGCCCGGACTCGGCCTAGCGTCGTTGCCATGACCGACCGCGATCCGGCTTCCGTCACGGTCGTACTTCCGTGCCTCAACGAGCAGGATTCGCTGCCGGGTGTGTTGGAGGGCATCCCGAACGGGTATAGGGCGCTGGTGGTCGACAACAACAGCACAGACGACACGGCGGGCGTGGCTCGCGCGTGCGGCGCGACAGTGGTGCATGAGGCGCGTCCCGGCTACGGGTCGGCTGTGCATGCCGGGGTGGTCGCAGCGAGGACACCCGTCGTCGCGGTTCTTGACGGGGATGGCTCGCTGGATCCCCGGGAGCTACCGGGTCTGGTTGACGAACTCGATCGGGGCGCCGATATGGCGATCGGCCGGCGCCGCGCCGCACCGGGGCTCAGCTGGCCCTGGCACGCTCGATTGGGCACCGCCGCGGTGTGCTGGCGGCTCCGCCGGCGCTACCACCTGCCGGTGCACGATATCGCGCCCATGCGGGTGGTCCGCCGGGACAAGCTGTTGGAACTCGGCGTCACCGACCGCCGCTCGGGATACCCGCTGGAGCTGCTGGTGAAGGCAGCGGAGGCGAACTGGCGAGTGATCGAACGCGATGTGATCTACGGCCCGCGCACCGGCGGCAAGTCCAAGGTCAGCGGTTCGGTGCGGGGCAGCGTTACCGCCGCATGGGATTTCTGGCGGGCGATCTGATGTGGCGCGGAACCGTCTTGGTGGTGGCCAAGGCGCCGGTACCGGGGCTGGCCAAAACCCGGCTGGCCGCCTCCGTCGGTGACACGATGGCCGCCGATATCGCCGCGGCCGCCCTGCTGGACACGCTGGATGCGGTGGCCGCCGCACCCGTCGCCGAGCGGGTGGTGGCGTTGACGGGCGACCTCGGGCAGGCCTGCCGGTCGGGCGAGATCGTGGATCGGCTCGCCGATTTCACGGTCATCCCCCAACGCGGCGACGGGTTCGCCCAACGGTTGGCGCACGCGCACGAGGACGCTGCGTCGGGCTTGCCGGTGCTGCAGATCGGGATGGACACCCCGCAGGTGAGCCCCGACCTGATCGTCGAGTGCGGCCAGGCGCTGGTCGACGACGCGGTGCTCGGGTTGGCAGCCGACGGCGGGTGGTGGGTGCTCGGTGTGCAGGATTCGGCAATGGCGCGATGTCTGGTCGATGTGCCCATGTCACAGCCCGATACCGGTGCCCGCACGCTCGATGCGTTGCGCGGCGCCGGTTTTCATGTGGAGCTCGTCGCCGAACTCGCGGATGTCGACACCGTCGCCGATATCGACGGCGTGCGGGATGCGTGCCCACCCACCGGGCGATTCGCCCAAACCACCCGGATGGCAGGGGTTTAGACGTGCACGGACAGCTCTACGATCAAGCCCTGGACGGCGAGCGATGTTGGATCCGGCACGAAGACGGCCGCCGCAAACTGCTGCCGGTGCATGACTGGCTGCTCGGCACCCAGACCGATCAGCTTTTCGACCGCGCCATCGTCGGCCTGTGCAAGGGCCCGACCATCGATCTGGGCTGCGGCCCGGGACGGCTCGTCGCAGGCTTGGTGGAGCGCGGCCTTCCGGCGCTGGGTGTCGACCAGTCGGAATCGGCCGCAGAGTTGGCCCGAAGCGGTGGCGTGCCGGTGCTGTGCCGCGACCTGTTCGGACCGCTACCGGGCGTGGGACGCTGGCACACCGCACTGTTGGCCGACGGCAATATCGGCCTCGGCGGTGATCCGTGGCGAGTTCTGCAGCGTGCCGGTGAACTGCTGCGCCGCGGCGGTGAATGCCTGGCCGAGTTCGATACGGCGGTGACGGGCGTCGAGGCGCAGTGGGTGCGGCTGGAATCCGCCCGGGCCATCGGACCGTGGTTTCGGTGGGCGTCGGTGGGCCTGGACTGCGCGGCGCGGATCGCCGAGGATGTCGGGCTGACATTGCAGGCCGTACATCCCATCGGGGAGCGTGTGATCGCGAGTCTGGTCGCGCGGTGACCACCCTGCGCAGCACCGCGGTGACCGCCAGAGTCGGTGTTGCGCTAGGGATCGCGGTGACGGTGTGCTTCGCCACCGGACTGCTCAGTCACTTCATCCAGCATCCACCGCCGTGGTTCGGCTGGCCGACCCGGCCGGTCTGGCTGTATCGCCTCACGCAGGGGTTGCACGTCGCTTCCGGCATCGCCGCGATCCCGCTGGTGGTGGTGAAGCTGTGGTCGGTGTGGCCCAAGCTTTTCGAGCGGCCGTTCATCGGTGGACCGGTCCGGATGTTGGAGCGGGCCTCGATCCTGGTGCTCGTCGCCGCCATCCTGTTCGAACTATCGACCGGCCTGCTGAACATCGCCCAGTGGTATGCGTTCCAGTTCTATTTTCCCACCGCGCATTACGCGATGGCCTATGTAGCGGCCGGGGCGGTACTCGTGCACATCGCGGTCAAACTCCCGATCATCCGGCGGGCGCTGGGTGAACCACTCGACGAGCTCACCGACGGCGGCCGGGTCGGGCCGAGTCGGCGCACCGTGCTGCGCGGCACCTGGTTGGCGGTGGC
>JBPPMV010000113.1:0-17224 GCA_051306235.1 Mycobacterium sp.
CCTGATGCCTCGACGCCGACATGCGGTCGGGATGCATCAGGATCTGCCGTCCGCGCGGGCACGTACGATTGACCAGTCATGACGAAGACCTACGAAGTGCGCACCTACGGCTGCCAGATGAACGTGCACGACAGCGAGCGGCTGGGCGGATTGCTCGAGACCGACGGCTACGTCCTGGCCGAGGATGGCACGACCCCCGACCTGGTCGTCTTCAACACCTGCGCCGTTCGGGAGAACGCCGACAACAAGCTCTACGGCAACCTCGGCCAGCTCGCGTCGGTCAAGGCTGCGACGCCCGGCATGCAGATCGCGGTCGGTGGCTGCCTGGCGCAGAAGGACCGCTCGACGATCACCGCGAAGGCGCCGTGGGTCGACGTCGTGTTCGGCACCCACAACATCGGGTCGCTGCCGGTGCTGCTCGAGCGGGCCAGGGTGATGGAGGAGGCGCAGGTCGAGATCCTCGAGTCCCTGTCGGTCTTCCCCTCGACGCTGCCGACCCGGCGGGAGTCGGCGTACGCCGCCTGGGTGTCGATCTCGGTCGGGTGCAACAACACGTGCACCTTCTGCATCGTCCCCGCGCTGCGCGGCAAGGAGAAGGACCGCCGGCCCGGCGAGATCCTCGCCGAGATCGAGGCGCTCGTGGCGGAGGGCGTCACCGAGATCACCCTGCTCGGGCAGAACGTCAACGCCTACGGCGTCGAGTTCGGCGACCGGCAGGCCTTCTCCAAGCTGCTCCGCGCGTGCGGTGAGGTCGAGGGGCTGGAGCGGGTGCGCTTCACCTCGCCCCACCCGGCCGAGTTCACCGACGACGTCATCGAGGCGATGGCCGAGACGCCCAACGTGATGCCGTCGCTCCACATGCCGCTCCAGTCCGGCTCCGACAAGGTGCTCCGCGACATGCGCCGGTCCTACCGGCGGTCGCGCTACCTCGGGATCATCGAGCGGGTACGTGCCGCGATCCCCGACGCCGCGATCACGACCGACATCATCGTGGGCTTCCCCGGCGAGACCGAGGAGGACTTCCTGGCCACCCTCGACGTCGTCCGGGCCGCGCGCTTCTCCTCGGCGTACACCTTCCAGTACTCCAAGCGCCCCGGCACCCCCGCCGCCGTGCTCGACGACCAGATCCCGCCCGACGTGGTCAAGGACCGCTACCTGCGCCTCGCCGCGGTGGTGGACGAGGTCGCGTGGGCCGAGGGCAAGACCCTCGTCGGGCGCACCGTCGAGCTGATGGTCTCCGAGGGCGAGGGCCGCAAGGATCTCGAGACCCAGCGCCTGTCGGGCCGCGCGCCGGACAACCGGCTCGTCCACTTCGCCGCCGACTTCTCCTCGGTCGCCGACGACTCCGTCCGACCGGGCGACATGGTGACCGTCTCGGTGACCTACGCGGCGCCCCACCACCTGGTCGCCGACGGTCCGATCCTGTCCGTCCGCCGTACGCGCGCCGGCGACGCGTGGGAGCGGCGTACGGCGTCCCCCGCCGCGCCGTCCGGCGTCGGGCTCGGGATGCCGACGGTCGGCGTGCCCGCCCCCCTGCCCGCGGCACCCGCCTGCGGCTGAACGCGAGTGCGGCCCTCGCGGTCCACTCGGCGGACCACGAGGGCCGCACTGTCCGGATCAGCCCGCCAGTGGCAGGTCCTGCGGGCAGTCCGGGCACCGGGCGAGGTCACCGTCCCAGCCGCGCGCCGTCAGCAGGCTCCCGATGCGTACGGCCGTGCGACACGGTCGCGCGAACACCTGACCCCAACCCAGCCTGACCGTGCCCAGGCGGCCGACCGCCGCGTCGAGGTCGCGGTCGAGATCGGCGTCCCGACCCTCGACGCTGTCGTGCCACAGCCGGCCGTCGCGCTCGACGACCTGGTCGAGCTCGACGTAGACCACGTCGCGGTAGACCGGACCGTTGACCGAGTCCCGGAGCTGTCGCGCCGCGGCGGGGAGGCCGTGCGGTCGCTCGACTCTTGTCAGGTAGCCGTGCTCGAGCACCGAGCACGTGCCGCCGTCGAGGTCCGCGAGCACGTCGCGGAGGAAGGCGCGGCGCGGCACCCTGGCGCGCGCCGCCAGGTGCTCACCGATGCGGCCAGCGGTCGTACGACGTGCCGAGATCGCGTCGGCGACGGTGGCGATGGCGTCGAAGTCGTCGGACTTCTCGGCGGCGACGTCGATGAGGGCCTCCTCGATGCGCACCCGCGGTGGCGTGGTGTTCCACTGCACCTTGTCGTCGAGCCGCGCGAGCCGGTGCAGGCGGTAGCCGGCAGGCACCGCGAGCGATCGCCGTCGATCGACGGCGAGGTGGATCGTACGGTCGTCGCGGCCGCTCCGGCCCGGCCCGTCTGCTGCTCTGATCGCGGAGTCGTGGCTCAAGGCGGCCGGCCACGCCAGCAGCACGCCGGACCAGGCGCGCTGCAGCCAGGTGAGGGTGCCGGTGTGGTTCACGAACACGCCGTCGTGCAGCCGGACCAGGTCGCGCTGGCGCAGGAGGCGCTTGAGGTCGTGCGGCTCGAGGCCCGCGTCGTGGAGCTGTCGCCGCGAGACCACCCCCGACTGCAACGCCAGCAACGAGGCGTACTCCTTCTGGTCCATGCGCCCATCGTCGACACGGCGCCAGGCGGCCGCCACCCCGTCGAGCGTGCCTGTGGACGACGCAGTGCGGCCCTCATGGTCCGGTATCCGGATCACGAGGGCCGCACTCCGTGGCGCGATCAGGCCGGCGGCTCCGCCGACCCGTCCTCGGAGGTCTGGCCCGCGTCGGGTCCGCCCGCGTCGTCGGAGGTCGTGCCGGACTCCGCGTCGTCGGCCTCGCCCTCGGGAGCCTGCGACTTGTCGTCGGGCTCGGAGATCCCCTCGGGCAGCACGTCGTCCACGGCGGGGTTGTCGTCGGGGTCGAGGTCGCGACCCAGACCGGTGTCGGCCGGGTCCTCCGTCAGCGCATCCACGCCGCCGGGCACCAGCTCGGGCTCCTCGGTGTACGGCGTGGGCATCGGGCTCAGCTCGTCGTTGCTCATCGGTTCCCTCCCTGGGTGATGGGTCCGATCGTGCCGTGACCTCCGGGCGCTGACCACCCCCGAGCGGGCGGGCGGTCAGAAGCCGAATGTCAGGTAGGCGTCGCCGGTCGACAGGTGCGCCAGCGCGTGCGCCTCGTGCGGGACCATCGGATCGGGCAGCGCCGCGAGCGGGAACCAGCCGATCGAGGCGGCCTTCTCGGGCTCGACCACGCGCGGCTCGCCGCTCCACGTACGCGCCGTGAAGAACCAGTCGACCCGCTCGTCGATCGCGTCGGCGTGCTGGGTGCGCTGCATCGTGAAGGCGAACTCGAGCGCGAGGTCGGTGACGCCGAGCTCCTCGACGGCCTCACGGCGCGCAGCGTCGTACGCCGTCTCGCCCCGCTCGACGTGGCCGGCCGCGGCGGCGGCCCAGTGACCGTCCATGTAGGGGGTGCCCTGCCGCAGCTGCAGCAGCACCTCGGTGCCGTCGTCGCCCTCGCGGAGGAGGTAGACGTACGACGCCGGGACGAGCACGAAGCGGTCGGTCACGCGCCCGACCCTAGGCCGCGGAGAGCGAGGTCAGGGGGTGGTGGGGTCGGTGGTGTCGGGGCGCAGCGGGTCGCCGTGAGCCTTGGCAGGCCCCGGCGGGATGTCGTCGTTCTTGCCGTCGAGCGAGTCGAGGGCGTCGCGCGCCTTGCCGGTCGCCTGGTCGATCTTGTCGGCGTGCTTGCCGCCGGTCTTCTCGTCGGCGAACGCGCCCGCCTTGTCGATGCCCTGGGAAATCTTGTCGCCGTGGTCGTCGACGGCCTTGCTCAACTTGTCCTTGGCCTTGTCGAGGAATGACATGAGCTTGCTCCTCCGTGAGCGCCGGCCCACCCCCGCGGATGAGGACTCCGACACTGCCGAGACTAGTAGGGCACGGACAATGGGCCCATGCCCCAGCCGATCGTCGCCCTCGTCGGTGCGACCGCGTCGGGCAAGACCGGCCTGAGCCTCGACCTGGCCGAGCGCCTCGGCGGCGAGATCGTCAACACCGACGCGATGCAGGTCTACCGCGGCATGGACGTCGGCACGGCCAAGCTGCCGGTCGCCGAGCGCCGCGGGATCCCGCACCACCTCCTCGACCGGCTCGAGGTCAGCGAGCCCGCGACCGTCGCGCAGTTCCAGGGGTGGGCCCGCGCGGCGATCGTCGACATCCGTGCCCGCGGGGCGACGCCGGTGCTGGTCGGCGGGTCCGCGCTCTACACCCGCGCGATCGTCGATCCCTTCGAGTTCCCCGGCACCGACGAGTCCGTACGTCGCGAGCTGGAGGCCGAGCTCGAGCGCGTCGGCGGGCCCTCGCTGCACGCGCGCCTGGCCGGCGTCGACCCCGCCGCCGCGGCGCAGATCGAGCCCGACAACGGACGCCGGGTCGTACGCGCGCTGGAGGTGATCGCGCTGACCGGGCGCCCCTACGGCGCCGGGCTCCCGCGCCTGGAGTACGTCGACCCGCTGACCGTGCAGGTCGGCGTCGACATCGACCGGCCGACGCTCGACGAGCGGATCGCGCGTCGGGTGGACGAGATGTTCGCCGCCGGGTTCGTCGAGGAGGTCGAGCGCCTGCTCGCGCGCGGACTGGACGACGGGCTCACCGCGCGGCGCGCGATCGGCTACCGCGAGGTCGTCGGGTTCCTGTCCGGCGACCGCACCCTCGCCGAGGCGATCGAGCAGACCAAGACGGCCACCCGTCGCTTCGCGCGGCGCCAGGACGGCTGGTTTCGGAAGGACCCGCGCATCGTCTGGGTCGCGTACGACGACCCGGACCGCGTCGCGAAGGCGGTCGGGGCGGTCGAGGGGCTCAGCTGACGCGGGCGAGGGGCCGTACGACGCCCGGAGCGGGCCGGGCGCTGGGGCAGTAGCGCCGGACGACGACCTCTGGATCGTCGGTGGGGGAGACCTGGCCGGGCAGTTCCACGACGCCGGGCAGCTCCACGACGCCGGCCTGCTCGACGAGGTGTGGCTGCAGTACGCGCCGGTCACGATCGGCAGCGGCGCGCCGGTGCTCCCGCGCCACGTGGAGCTCCGGCTCGAGGAGATCGCCCGCAACCGCGACTTCATGTGCGGTCGCTACACCGTCGTCCGCTGACCCAACCTTCCCGACCGCACCCGCACGGGCGTGGACACGACGCGGTCGGCGGGGCAGGGTGGACGGACGTCTCTCGGGAGGTTCCCCATGCACCAGCTCACCCGCCGCGTCACCGCGGCCGTCTCCGCCACGAGCGGCCTGGCCGTCGCCGCCGCCCTGCTCACCGTCCCCACCGTTCCGGCGTCCGCCGCTCCGTCGGCCGTCCAGCCCGGCGCGCCCGGCGCGATCGAGCGCGGTCGCCCGACCGCCAAGGTCCCGACCGCCGTCGGCAAGGGCGGCGCGATCAGCACCGTCGACCCCGAGGCGAGCGCTGCGGGCCTCAAGGTCCTCAAGGCCGGCGGCAACGCCGTCGACGCCGCCGTCGCGGCGGCGGCCACGCTCGGGGTGACCGAGCCCTACAGCGCAGGCATCGGCGGCGGAGGCTACTTCGTCTACTACAACGCCAAGACCGGCAAGGTGCGCACGATCGACGGCCGCGAGACCGCGCCGCGCAAGATGCCGCAGGACGCCTTCATCGACCCCGCCACCGGCAAGCCCTACCCCTTCACGCCCGAGCTGGTCACCAGCGGCGTCTCCGTCGGCACGCCCGGCACGCTGGCCACCTGGGAGAAGGCGCTGGGCAACTGGGGCACCTGGACGCTCGCCGACGCGCTCGCCCCGGCGACCAAGGTAGCCACCCGCGGCTTCGTCGTCGACGAGACCTTCCGTCAGCAGACGCTCGACAACGAGGAGCGGTTCGCCGCGTTCAAGGACTCCAAGAAGCTCTTCCTGCCGAAGGGCGACGCGCCGAAGGTCGGCTCGATCTTCCGCAACCCCGACCTGGCGGCGACGTACGACGCGATCGCGCTCCGCGGCACCGACGCGTTCTACCGGGGACCGCTCGCCCGCCTGATGTCCGACGTCGTGCGCACACCGCGCACCACGAAGAACACCGCGCTCCCGGTCCCGCCGGGCTACCTGACGCCGCGCGACCTGCGCGACTACGAGGTCCGATCCCAGCGGGCCACGAGGACCGGCTACCGCGGCCATGACGTCTACGGGATGGCGCCGTCGTCGTCGGGCGGCACCACGGTCGGCGAGGCGCTCAACATCCTCGAGCGCTACGACCTGTCCACGATGACGACCGAGCAGGCGCTGCACCACTACCTCGAGGCGAGTGCCCTCGCCTTCGCCGACCGCGGCACGTACCTCGGCGACCCGGCCTACGTGGACGTGCCTGTCAACCGGTTGCTCGATGACACCTACGCCGCCGAGCGCGCGTGCGGGATCGACCCGGCCAAGGCGGCCAGCAAGCCGGTCGCGGCCGGCGACGTGACGTCGTACGACGGCGTGTGCACGCCCGCGAGCGCCGCGGGCGTCACCGACGCCGACACCGAGAACATCTCGACCACCAACCTCACCGTGGCCGACAGGTGGGGCAACGTCGTGGAGTACACCCTCACGATCGAGCAGACCGGTGGCTCCGGGATGGTCGTGCCGGGCGCCGGGTTCCTGCTCAACAACGAGCTCACCGACTTCTCGACCGTGTACGACGCCGCCGACCCCAACCGGATCCAGCCGGGCAAGCGGCCGCGGAGCTCGATGTCGCCGACGATCGTGCTCAAGGACGGCAAGCCGTTCGTCGCGCTGGGCTCGCCCGGCGGCTCGACGATCATCACCACCGTCCTGCAGATGCTGGTGAACCGCATCGACCTCGGCATGACGATCGAGGAGGCGATCGCCGCACCGCGGGCGACCCAGCGCAACACCGCGAGCGTGACGTCGGAGCCGGCCTTCCTCACCGCCTACGGAGCGGCACTCACTGCCCTGGGCCACACCCTCGTGCCCGCGGGTGACGCGTTCACGAGCGCGGCCGAGATCGGTGCCGCCACGGCCATCGAGTTCGGTCCGCGCAAGCGGTTGACCGCGGTCGCCGAGCCGTTCCGTCGCGGCAAGGGGTCCGCCAAGGTGGTCGACGCCCGCTGAAGCACCGACCGGCTGCCACACTGGAGGCGTGAGCTACCCCTTCCTCAAGGGCCACGGCACGGAGAACGACTTCATCGTGCTGCCCGACCCGGACGGCACGGTCCACGGCGAGCTGTCGGCGGACCGCGTACGCGCGCTCTGCGACCGTCGCGCCGGGATCGGCGGCGACGGCGTGCTCCGGGCCGTACGCCGGGGCGCGGGCTGGTTCATGGACTACCGCAATGCCGACGGGTCGGTCAGCGAGATGTGCGGCAACGGCGTCCGCGTCTTCGCGCGCTACCTTCACCAGCGCGAGGACGAGCCGTTCCCGATGGAGATCCAGACCCGCGACGGCAGCAAGGTGCTGGACGCCCACGGCGACGACTACACCGCCGACATGGGAGCGCCGGAGGTGCTCGGTGAGACGGAGGTGACCGTCCACGGCGCATCCTTCCCGGCCACGCACGTGTCGATGGGCAACCCGCACGCCGTCGTCCTCGTGGACAACCTGGCCGAGGCCGGCGCGCTGCACGATCCGCCCGAGCACGACGACGGCGTCTTCCCCGAGGGCGTCAACGTCGAGTTCGTGGCTCGCCGCGGCGAGCACCACGTCGCGATGCGGGTCCACGAGCGGGGCTCGGGAGAGACCCGGTCCTGCGGCACCGGAGCCTGCGCCGTCGCCGTGGTGGCCGCGCTCGCCGACGACGCGCCCCGCGGTACGTCGTACCGTGTGGACGTCCCCGGCGGCACCCTCCGCGTGGTGTGGACCGAGGACGACCGGATCCTGCTGACCGGTCCCGCCGTGTTCGTCGCCGAGGGAGTCACCGACCTGTGAGTCGAGTGCGCTCGCGACACCATCCGCCGCGGGACCGCGCACTCGACTGATCTAGCATCCGTGCCATGGACATCACCGGATCCTCCGCCATCGTCACCGGCGGCGCCAGCGGCATCGGTGCCGCAGTCGCCCGCGCCCTCGCAGCAAGGGGCGCGATCGTGGTCGTCGCCGACCTCAACGCCGAGAAGGGCGAGGCGCTGGCCGCCGAGGTCGGCGGGGTCTTCGCCTCGGTCGACGTGACGAGGACCGAGCAGGTCGCGGCCGCTGTCGAGGCCGCCGCCGAGATCGCGCCGCTGCGCGCGTGCGTGAACTCCGCCGGCATCGGCTGGGCCCAGCGCACCATCGGCCGCGACGGGCTGCTGGAGCAGGCCCACGACCTCGACGCGTTCCGCAAGGTCGTCGAGATCAACCTGATCGGCACCTTCGACATGACCCGCCAGGCCGCGACCGTCATGAGCCGCAACGAGCCCGACGCCGACGGCCAGCGCGGCGCGATCGTCAACCTCGCGTCCGTCGCCGCGTTCGACGGCCAGATCGGGCAGGCGTCCTACAGCGCGTCCAAGGGCGGCGTCGTCGGCCTGACCCTGCCGGTCGCCCGCGACCTCGCCGCGTCCGGCATCCGCCTCAACACGGTGGCGCCCGGCCTGATCGACACTCCGATCTACGACGCGTTCCCGAACCCCGCCGAGTTCAAGGCCAACCTCGGCCAGAACGTGCTCTTCCCCAAGCGCCTCGGCCACGCCGAGGAGCTGGCGAGCATGGTCGTGGAGTGCCTGACGAACTCCTACATGAACGGGGAGACGATCCGCGTCGACGGCGGCATCCGGATGCCCCCGAAGTAGTAACTACCACCGCTCGACATTTCCTCGGCTGGTCCAGACCGAATCGACGGAAATCAAGAATTCCCTGACGGAATCCGTGGATTCGGAGCATGGTGCAGCTTGGGGAAGTACTTCATAGCCTGTGGGGGGCATTCAATGACGAGCATGGTGGAGCCGCGCATCGCGGCAGGAATGGACAGCGACTCGCTCCAGAACGGCGAGCTCACGTCGCTCGTCCGGCGCTGGATGGCAGCGGGAGGCAAGGCGCAGCGGGTACGCCGCGACAGCCTCCTGCGGGTCGCGGCGGATCCGGTCGCGGCCGATCCGGTCGAGGCTGTCGGAGGGGCCGGCGAGCCGGTCGTCGATCTCCTGCCAACGGTGCCCGGCGCGCCCGTGAGCGTCCCGGGGCTCGCGCGGCGTACGACGTCCGCGGACGCCGAGCAGGTGAACCGGGTCGCGCTGCTGATCGACGCACGCCGGATCCCGGCCCACGTAGCCTCCGCGCTCGTGGCTCGGCTGGGTGAGCGAGGGGCGCTCAACGTGTGCCGCGCCTATGCGGACTGGCACCGGGTGGACCTCGGCGACTGGGCAGGCCGGATGCGCCGGGAGGGGCTCCACTCCTTCCATCACTTCTCGGACGACGACGACCAGGCCCTCGTGGCGATGGCACTCGACGCGGTCGACATCGCCCGCGACGCGGCGGTCGACGAGGTGGTGATCGCTGGCGACCTGACCTCGGCCCTGCCGCTGGTCCACCGGCTATCCGCCGCCGGCGTACGCGTCGTGGCGGTGGGAGCAGGTCACACGCCGCACGACGTCCGCGCGGCGTGCCACGAGTTCATCGACACGGCCTCGATCGACGGCAGCGTGGTCGTCGCGCAGGGACGCCACCGCGCCACGACCTAGCGGCCCGCCTTCGCTCCTCCGCCTTGCGATGCACACGCACCCGACTCGCCGCCCGGCGCCTACCGGCCCGACCAGCCGCTCTCGGTGCACGACGGCACCTCACCTGCCGGTGAGTGGCGGCTGCTGGTCGACAACTGGGCCAGGGTCGGCGGCCGGCTGCTGTCGTGGTCGGTCCGCATCACCTACACGGGGTGCGACGCCGGGGGAAGGTGCGGATCCCACCTGTCCCGAGCCGCCGGAGCCCGAACCCGACTCCGACTCCGACGGCTGGTACGACTACCAGGACAACTGCCCCGGCACGTACAACCCCGGGCAGGAGGACGCCGACGCCGACGGGAGCGGCGACGCCTGCGACAGCACGCCGTACCCCCCGGCTCCGACACCCACGCCTCCCCGCCCGAGCAGCCGCTGTGCGCACCGGCCCGCTCGAGCGCCGTCAAGGTCAAGCGTTCCTGAGCGGCGACACAGTGGTTCGCGCTCATCGGGCAGGTCGACCTACGCTTGTCGGTATATGACGAACGCACCTGAGCAACCGATGAGCGACTTCACGCTGCGCGACGCCCTCGACGCCACCCGTGGGTGGGACGACGACTCGATCGAGCTCGACGACTCCCTGCTCGAGCAGGACGACGCGTCCGACGACACGTCGTACGCCGACAACTGGGACGACGAGGACCCGGAGGAGCTGACCCTCGGCGCGCAGGAGCTCGCCGAGCGCCACGCGCTGCGACGCGTCGCGAGCCTGAGCACCGAGCTCGAGGACATCAGCGAGGTCGAGTACCGCCAGCTCCGCTTGGAGAAGGTCGTGCTCGTGGGCGTGTGGACCGAGGGCACCGTCACCGACGCCGAGAACTCGATGGCCGAGCTCGCGCTGCTCGCCGAGACCGCCGGCTCCGAGGTGCTCGAGGCGATCTTCCAGCGCCGCCACTCGCCCGACCCGGCGACGTACATCGGGCGCGGCAAGGTCGAGGCGATCCGCGAGATCGTCCAGGCCACGGGCGCCGACACGGTCATCTGCGACGGCGAGCTCGCGCCGAGCCAGTTGCGCAACCTCGAGGACAAGATCAAGGTCAAGGTCGTCGACCGCACCGCACTGATCCTCGACATCTTCGCCCAGCACGCCAAGTCTCGCGAGGGTCAGGCCCAAGTCGAACTCGCCCAACTCAACTACGCCAAGCAGCGCCTGCGCGGATGGGGTGGCAACCTGTCGCGCCAAGCCGGAGGACGGGTCGCCGCCGGTGCCGGAATCGGCGGGCGTGGCCCCGGTGAGACCAAGATCGAGAACGACCGCCGTCGCATCAACGACAAGATCGCCAAGTTGCGCCGCGAACTGACGGGGATGAAGAAGACCCGCGACACCAAGCGGTCCGAACGCCGACGCAACCAGATCCCGGCGGTGGCCATTGCCGGCTACACCAACGCAGGCAAGTCCTCCCTGCTCAACCGGCTCACCGACGCCGGGGTGCTGGTCGAGGACTCCCTGTTCGCGACCCTGGATCCGACCACCCGTCGCACCCAGGCCGCCGACGGCCGGATCTACACGATGAGCGACACGGTCGGCTTCGTGCGCCACCTGCCGCACCAGTTGGTCGAGGCGTTCAGGTCCACCCTGGAGGAGGTCGCCGACGCCGATCTGATCCTGCACGTGGTCGATGGCTCTCACCCGGATCCCGAGGGCCAGATCCGCGCCGTGCGTGAAGTCTTCGCCGAGATCGGTGCCGCCGATGTGCCCGAGATCATCGTGGTCAACAAGACCGATGCCGCCGACCCGTTGACCGTGCAGCGGCTGTTGGGTGCGGAGCCGCATTCGCTGGCAGTCTCGGCGCACACCGGCGACGGCATCGCCGAGGCGCTGGCGGTGATCGAGGCGGACCTGCCGCACCCACAGGTCTCGTTGTCGGTGCTGGTGCCCTACAGCCGCGGAGACCTGGTCAACAAGATCCACCAGTTCGGCGAGATCGATGTCCTGGAGCACACCGGCGACGGCACCCGCATCGACGGTCGGGTCGGTGCTGGCCTGGCCGCGGAGTTGGGCGAGTTCGCGGTCCATTCGACGCCGGCACCCTGAGTTCGGATGCCCGCCGGAGCACCGCAGCCCCCGTTCGGCTCGGTGAGTGTCGTTCGGGGACGATAGGGTCTGCGAAATGACCACCCCTGTCGTCGATGCGCTCAGTCGTGCGGTCGAGGCGTTGGGTGGGCAACGACGAGACGGCCAGATCGAAATGGCCGAGGCCGTCTCCGGGGCCCTACGATCCGGTCGTCACCTGCTGGTGCAGGCAGGCACCGGCACCGGCAAGAGCCTGGGTTACCTGGTGCCGGCGTTTCTCCATGACTCCCGAGTGGTGGTGGCCACAGCCACTCTGGCGCTGCAGCACCAACTGGTGGAGCGTGACATCCCCCGTCTGATCAGCGCGCTGCCCGACGGTGCGGATCACAGTTTCGCGGTGCTGAAGGGCCGCTCCAACTACGCGTGTCTGCATCGGGTGCGGGCCGGCATACCGGACGACAACGGGACCCTGAGCCTGGAGATCGCGCAGTCGGAGATGGCCCGCAAAGTTCTGGAGCTGCGCGAATGGGCCGAGGAGCAGGCCGAGTCCAAAGGGGAAGGCGACCGTGACCGGGCGCCCCGTCACACCGATCGGGAGTGGCGCCAGGTCAGCGTCGGCCACCGGGAGTGTCTGGGTGCCGCGGCGTGCCCTTTCGGGCAAGAGTGTTTCGCCGAGATCGCGCGCGACAAGGCGTCCGATAGCCACGTGATCGTGACCAACCACAGTCTGCTCGCCATCGACGCGATCCAGGGGGTGCCGATGATCCCGGAGTACGACGCGGTCGTGATCGATGAGGCGCACGAACTGGTCGCCCGGGTGACCCAGTCGGCGACTGCCGAACTCGGCTCGGCGGACGTGCAGCGGGCGGGCCGCCGCGCCAACCGCTACGTCGAAGACCATCAGGGCGCAGACCTGGAGGATGCCGCGGATTCGCTGGCTCTGGCGATCGCCGAAATCGACCCGGGACGCCTCGACGAGGTGCCCGAAGCGCTCGCCGACGCGTTGACGCTGGCCCGCGACGCTGCCCGCGCCTGTGTGTCGGGCTTCCCGAAGAAGTCGGGTGAAGACGCCGACGCCGGTCTCACCCAGGCCAAGGGCAGCGTCCAAGAGATCTTCACCGTCCTAGAACGGATGGCGGCCAACGCCGAGAGTGACGTGCTGTGGCTGGCCGAGGGCGGCGACCGTTTCCCCAGGCGCCTGCACATCGCGCCCCTGGAGGTTGCCAGTCAGTTACGGGACAAACTGCTGGCCGAAACCACCGCAGTATTCACCAGCGCCACCTTGAAGCTCGGTGGCGACTTTCGGTCGGTGGCGATCAGTCTCGGCCTGCGACCGGACGATCACGAGAGTCTGGATGTGGGCAGTCCCTTCGACTACCCTCGCCAAGGCATCGTCTATGTCGCCAAGCATCTGCCGGCGCCCGGGCGGGACGGCTTGGGGCAGGCTCATCTCGATGAGATCGTCGACCTGGTCGACGCCGCCGACGGCCGAACCCTGGGACTCTTCTCCTCCCGGCGGGCCGCCGAGCAGGCGGCGGACTACGTGCGGACCCGACTGCCTCACCTGACCACCGTGGCGCAGGGTGACGCGCAACTGCCGGACCTCGCGCGCCAGTTCACCGAGGACCCGCACACCTGCCTGTTCGGCACCCTCAGTCTGTGGCAGGGCCTGGATGTGCCCGGTGACACCTGCCAACTGGTGATCATCGACCGCATCCCGTTTCCACGCCCCGACGACCCGCTGATGAGCGCTCGACAACGTGCCGCCGATCGAGCCGGAGGCAACGGATTCATGCAGGTCGCGGCCACCCATGCGGCGCTGCTGCTGGCTCAAGGAGCCGGTCGCCTGATTCGCACCACCGCCGATCGAGGCATGGTCGCGGTGTTGGATCCGCGGCTGGCCACGGCTCGCTACGGGTCTTTCCTGACCGACAGCCTGCCGCCGATGTGGCCGACCACGGACCCAGCCGTTGCTCGACAGGCACTGAGTCGGCTGGCCGCATCTGCGATGTGAGACCGACGGGTGCCTCAGAGGCGGCGCAACACCGCGGTGACCTTGCCGAGGATGGTGGCGTTGTTCCCGTCGATGGGCTCATAGGCCGGGTTGTGCGGCATCAGCCAGATCTGGCCGTCGCGCTTCTTATAGGTCTTCACCGTCGCCTCACCGTCGATCATGGCTGCGACGATCTCGCCGTTCTCTGCGGTCGGCTGCTGGCGGATGACCACGTAGTCGCCGTCGCAGATGGCCGCGTCGACCATCGAATCCCCCGAGACTTCGAGCAGGTAGAGCTGGCCTTCGCCGACCAACTGCCGAGGCAGCGGGAAGACATCCTCGACGCGTTCCTCGGCCAGGATCGGACCGCCGGCTGCGATCCGGCCGACGACGGGCACATTGACCGCAGTCGGCATCGCGTCGCCCATCCCGGTCTCGTCGAACGACACCTCGTCAGCCGAGCTGAGTGACTGGCGGGCGCGCAGCATTTCGGGCAGGAAGACCTCGAGGGCTCGCGGCCGATGTGGGTCGCGGCGCAGGAACCCCTTCTTCTCCAACTCCTTGAGTTGATAGGAGACGCTGCTCGGGCTGATCAGCCCGACCGCCTCGCCGATCTCTCGCACGCTGGGCGGGTAGCCGCGCTTCTCCATGCATTCCTTGAGGTAGGTCAAGATGCGCTGCTGGCGCGGCGTCAGGCCGGAGGAGTCCGGCGGTCCGTCGGGAAACTCGCTGGTGGTGCCCATGGGGACACGGTACGGCGCCGAACCCTCGATGATCAAACACCTGTTCGAAACGGCGTGTCGGGCAGTCCTGTCGTTCCGACACGCCCGTTCGAACAGGTGTTCTTGCGCGAGTCGAACAAGTGATCTAGAGTGAAACATGTGTTCGATCGAACGTGTGATCGAGTTCCGGCTGGGTCCATCAGGATTTGTGTCGGGGGTCGAGACCACTGTGATGACCACAGATGACTTGTCGGGCAACCGCACCGGCACCTTCCCCAAGGAGTCAGCAATGAGCACCATGACCATCGACACGATGATGGACCAGTCCCGCCCGGCCGTCCGCAAGCCGGTCTATCGCCTGACCCGCCGCGGTCGGGGCGCGGTCTTCCTGGCCGGTCTGATGATCAGCCTGGTGGCCGGCATCGTCTTGGCCGGCCTGGCCGGCGCCACCCGCGAGGCTGGTCCCGCAGTGCCGGCCCGGGTGGTGACGGTGCACTCCGGAGACACTCTCTGGGGCATCGCAGACGACGCTGCCGGCCAGGGAAGCACCCAGCAGATGGTCGACCGGCTTCTGGATCTCAACGCGCTCGAGTCGCCGATGGTGACGGCGGGTCAGAAGATCCTGGTGCCCCGCAGCTGACAAGACTCGCCGGCCCGGTGACCTCGACCCTCGCCGTGGCCGGCGTTTGCCACACAGCACGAACCGCATGTGCGATCGGGTCAACGGGCGGCGCGTTTGCCGCCGCGGGATCGGGGGGCCCGAGGCTCGAGAGCCGGCAGGACGCCGATTGCGCGCAGTGAGCGACCCACCAGGGCAAAGGTGCCGAAGAGCGCGACGATGGCTGCGATGGTTGCCAAGATCAGCCACACGAGTGCAATCGATGATCCGTCGCGCCAGTCCTGGCCCGACCTGATGGCCACGATCACCAGACCAACCCAGACGACCAGACACAGCAACGCCCCGAGCGCACTGACGGCGATGGCACGCCGGTGTCCGGGCGGGCGTTCGACGACGGCCGGTTCTCCGCGCCGCTTGCCACCCATGTGGGTCATCTTTCCACAGTCACGGGCGGTTACGTGGGACCGCTCCCGGCCGTGCGGGCCTGGTCTCATCAGCCTCATTCGTCACTGACAGTTCCGACACGCCGAAGCCGAAGTGGGGCCTTGCGCATCGACCCCGACCGGCCTATCGTTACCACTACATCTAGTAGTTACACCGTTGTAGTTCTCCACATCTAGTTCACACCTACGGGCCGGTACTGCACAGGCCAGAGGGTGTTATGCACAAGCAGAAGCGGTTCTGTGCACAGGTCCTGTGGACGACCGGGCGGTCAGACGGCGATTCGAAAGGGGGCCAGCAATGCATTGTCCGAACTGTCGGCACACCGACACCAAGGTCCTCGACAGTCGAGTCGCCGAAGACGGCCAGGCGATCCGCCGACGCCGCCACTGCCCCGAGTGCGAGAAGCGCTTCAGTACGGTGGAGTTGATCCAACTCACGGTGATGAAGCGTTCCGGCGCGACGGAGCCGTTCAACCGCGACAAGGCTGTCTCCGGGGTACGCAAAGCGTGCAAGGGCCGACCGGTCACCGAGGACCAGTTGCAGTGCCTCGGCCAGGAGGTCGAGGCGGCACTTCGGGGCGCCGGATATGCCGAAGTGCCGGCCCATGAGGTCGGGATGGCCATCCTTGGTCCGCTCAGGTTGTTGGACGAAGTGGCCTATCTACGCTTCGCGAGCGTCTACCGCCAGTTCACCTCCGCCGATGATTTCGTCGACGAAATCGCGCTGCTCAGAGCCGAGCGCGCGACGTACTCCCACCCCGAGCAGCAGGCCCCGATGGCCGAACTGCTCGATCCAGCCCACTCGGGCTGACCAGAGCCGGCCCGGGCAGGCACGTGGGGAAGCGAGCCTGCCCGGGCCACCACAACTGACCACCGCCTTGTGTCGGTGGTGTCAGCGAGACTGGAACTCCCAGCAGCAAGGAGACGAGGAAACCCATGACCGAGATCGCATCCGACCCGAACCTTTCGGGCCCGTCGGAAGGCAACCAGCCGGGCGGACTGGGGCTGAAGCGCGTCTTCAGCACCGAGGGTGTCCACCCTTACGACCAGATCAACTGGGAGCGCCGCGATGTCGTGCAGACCAACTGGAAGACCCAGGAGACGGTCTTCGAGCAGAAAGGCGTGGAGTTTCCCGA
Source organism: Mycobacterium sp. (assembly GCA_051306235.1). GTDB lineage: Bacteria > Actinomycetota > Actinomycetes > Mycobacteriales > Mycobacteriaceae > Mycobacterium. The sequence continues at coordinate 16,573 of JBPPMV010000113.1, forward strand.
CTTCTGGTCGCTGAATGCTTCGACCATCGTCACCACCAAATACTTCCGCGGTGCTCCGGGCACCCCGGAGCGTGAGTGGAGCCTGCGGCAGTTGATCGACCGGGTCGTGAAGACTTACACCGACGCCGGCATGGAGTTCGGTTACTTCGCTACCGAGGTCGAGGCCGAGGTCTTCGAGCACGAGTTGACCTGGCTGCTGGTCAACCAGTACTTCGCCTTCAACAGCCCCGTCTGGTTCAACGTGGGCACCGCTTCCCCGCAGCAGGTCAGCGCCTGCTTCATCCTCTCGGTCGACGACTCGATGGACTCCATCCTCAACTGGTACAAGGAGGAGGGCTTCATCTTCAAGGGCGGCTCCGGCGCCGGCCTCAACCTCTCGCGCATCCGCTCGTCGAAGGAGCTATTGTCCAGCGGCGGTACGGCGTCGGGTCCCGTCTCCTTCATGCGCGGCGCCGACGCTTCCGCCGGCACCATCAAGTCGGGCGGCGCGACGCGTCGTGCGGCCAAGATGGTCGTCCTCGACGTCGACCACCCCGACATCGAGGAGTTCGTCGAGACCAAGAAGAACGAGGAGAACAAGATCCGCGCCCTGCGCGACGCCGGCTTCGACATGGACCTCGGCGGCAAGGACATCACCTCCGTGCAGTACCAG
>JBPPMV010000114.1:0-7234 GCA_051306235.1 Mycobacterium sp.
GAGCGACGGGCGAGCTCACTGAAGGAGATACCCGGCATACCGCGGATGTGGCCGAGTAGCCCGTACTTGCGGGTGGTGAGTCCCAGCGGTTTGAGGGCATCGGCCAGCGCCGCCTCCCAGATCCGGCTGACGGTGAGCAGCCCGATGGTGGGGCTGAACGGCGGCGGCTCGGACATGGGGGCAGGTTACCTGCCAGCAAAACCTGGGTACCCGCAACAGTCAGCCGCTCGACCGAAAGGACCCATGACCGCCGCCATCGACACCAGGGACACCGTCAACGCGGTGGCCACCGCGTTCTCGGCCAAGGTCGTGGGTCAAACCCACCTCCGCGAATCGATGCTCCTGGTCCTGCTCTCCGGCGGGCATCTGCTCATCGAGAGTGTGCCGGGGCTGGCCAAGACCACCGCCGCGCGGGTGATCGCCGAGTCCATCGACGGCAGCTTCCGGCGCATCCAGTGCACCCCCGATCTGCTGCCCAGTGACATCGTCGGCACGCAGATATACGAGGCTGCCAGCAACAGCTTCACCACCCAGTTGGGGCCGGTGCACGCCAATATCGTGCTCCTCGACGAGATCAACCGTTCCAGCGCCAAAACCCAGAGCGCGATGTTGGAGGCGATGGAGGAACGCCAGACCACCATCGCCGGCGTGGAGTATCCGATTCCGGAGCCGTTCCTGGTCATCGCCACCCAGAATCCGGTGGACCAGGAGGGCACCTATCCGCTCTCGGAGGCCCAGACCGACAGGTTCATGCTCAAGGATCTGGTGCAGTATCCATCGGTCGACGAGGAAGTGGAGATCATCGGCCGGATGGACGCCGGTCTGTACGACCGCGACCACCGCGCCGCTCCCGTCGTCACCCTGGCCGATGTGCGACGGGTCCAGGCCGTCGTCCGGTCGGTACACATGGACCGCGTACTCGTCGAGTACGCCAGCCGGCTGGTCGGTGTCACACGGGAACCGGAGCGGCATCTGCCCGCCAATCTCGCCCGGCTCGTCGAGTACGGGGCCAGCCCGCGTGCGACCATCGCATTGTGCCGCACCGCAAGGGCTTTGGCCGTCCTGCGCGGACGCAACCACGTGTTGCCCGACGATATCGCCCGGCTGGTGCACAGGGTGCTTCGGCACCGGCTGATCCTGGGCTTCGAGGCCGCCAGTGCGCGGATCACTCCCGACACGGTGATAGACGCTGTGCTGCAAACGGTTCCGGTGCCGTGAGATCAGTATGGGAAAGCATCTGGACGCCGCGAAGGCGTATATCGGCCGTGACGCTGCGGGCCTGTTGGCCGGCGGCCGCTACGCCCTGGTCCACACCCGCAGCCTGGAGTTCGACGAGCTGCGCCCGTACGTGCCCGGCGACGACGTCCGCGATATCGATTGGAAGGCCACCGCCCGCTCCGGGCACACGCTGATCAAGCAGTTCGTCTCGGAAAAGCATCACAAGATCCTGGTGGTGGCCGACACCGGCCGCAATGCCGCGGCCCTCGCGCCCTCCGGTGAGCCCAAACGTGATATCGCCGCGCACGTCATCGGCGCCATCGGGCTGATCACGTTGCCCCGCTCGGATGAGATCGGGATGGTGGCTGGCGATCGGCGCGGAAGCGTGGACATCCGGCTGCGACGTGGGGAGACCCACATCGAACGCATGCTGCACCGGTACCTGCAGCAGACCGATGCGAATCCCGACACCAGCAATATCGTCGTGCAGCTGGAATGGGTTGCGCGCCATTACCGCCACCCGATGCTGATCGTCATCGTCTCCGACGAACCGGAGATCAGCGAGGCGCTGCGGGAGGTCCTGCGGTCGCTGGGTGCGCGCCATGATGTGCTCTGGGCGATGATCGCCGATATGCCCGCCGTCGGACACGACGGTGTTGCATACGATGTCGCCGACGGACGCCTGATGTTGGACGCCGACATCCTGGGCGAGCGCGTCGTCGACGCCTACCGGCGCGCCGAAGACCGCAGGCGTCAGGAGCTTTCCGAGTTCATGACCACACACCGGATACCGCATGCCCGCATCGCCGCGAGCAGCGGCATCATGCCCGCGCTGGTCGCCATGACGGGGGTGTACGCGCGTGCCGGATGACCTGCTCGATCACCTGATCGGACCGGTGCCCTACTCCGCCGGCTGGCTGTGGGTGGCGGGGGCCCTGACGCTGCTGACGATCCTCTGGTACGTCGGCGTCCTCTGGTGGACCGCACCCGGACGCCGGCACGCCGAGCCGTCGGTGATCGGGTCGGCCCGGATGGCGCTGCAGCGCCGACGCACCCTGCGGGCCATTGGGCAGATCGAAAGTCGTTACCAGTCGGGGGAACTCGCCGCAGCACCGGCCAGCGCCGCGTTGAGTGTGGAGCTACGCCGGTTTCTGCGCGAGGCCACCGGGGTGGACGCGCGGTACGTGCAGGTCCCGGATATCGCGGCGGTGAGCGGAGGGGCGTTGGCCCCCGCAGCGCCGGTGCTGGCCGACCTGGAGGATGCGCAGTTCAACGCGCAGTCGACGGTCGATATCGGCACATCGGGCGCGGCCGCCGAGGAACTGGTGCGGCAATGGACGTGATCTGGTGGGGAATTCCCATCGTGGGATGTGTCGCGCTGGCCGCATGCGTGGCAGCGGCATTGCTGTCGCCGCGCCGCGACCGGCCCGAAACGCTGCGGCCGCTGGCCAACACCGGCCGGTTGACCGGACTTCCCGAGTACACACGTGCCATCCGCAGGCACGCCGTGACGGCATTCGTCACCGCGGGACTGTTGGTGCTGGGCTTTGCCGCAACGGCTTTCGCGGCGGGCAGACCGACGGGCCTGCCCGCACCCGATCGGGGCGCCGTCGCCGAGCAGCCCGAGGACATCATGGTCTGCGTCGGCGGACCGGCGACCGACCCGATCGTCAACGACACCTTGCGGTACTTCGGCGAGGCCGTGCGGGGATTCGGCACCGAGCGCATCGGGCTCACCTCGGCGAACCGCAGGCTGATCCCGCTCACCCGCGACTATCAGTATGCGGCAGGCCGATTCGCCGGGTACGCCCAGCAGGTCGCGCCACTGGTGTCGGCGGTGTCCTACGCCGACTACGCCCCAAGCGTCCAGGATGTGCTGGCCCTGTGCATGACCGGCTTCCCGGACTTCGACAGCGCGACGGCGCAGCGACGCTCCCTGATCTATGTCGGGCCCGGGTCGCTGGATACCGGGCCTGGACTGTTCACCGATCAGCAGGTCCGCGATCTCGCCGTGGAAGGGGGAGTCCAGGTCAACTCCGTCACCGACGGCGACGGGTTCGCCACCGACCTCGCCCGCGACACCGGAGGTCGTGCGTACCCGCAGATCACCGATGTGACAGCGCATCTCACTGACATCAGAACCCGTCCGCCGGAGGTCCAGCGCGATGCCGAGGGCGCCGCGACACAATCGGTCGAGACACCGGACCTGCTCCTGGTGACGGCGCTGCTGGCCGTGATCGCGCTGCTCGCCTGGCCGCTGGTGGTGCGGCGATGACATCGAGGTCATGGCGCCGGTATGGACTGATCCTCGTGGCCGTGCTGTTGGTCATCGCGGTGATCCGGCCCGTGATCGGCGGCGGCGAACCCGCCGTGACCCGAATCGCCGGCGAGCGGGAACCCAACGTCTTCCTGATCGTGGACCGATCGGCGGATATGGCCGACACCGACGCGCAGGCGCGCCAGGACATCGACGCCGTCATCGATCGTTATCCCGGTGCCCGCGTCGCGGTGATCAGCTTCGACGCGAGGCCGTCCCTGGACTGGCCGCTGTCGGCGGACTCGTGGAGTCTGCGACCGGTACTGGCCGCGGCCACCCTGAACCCGCCGGACGCCGATGTCATGACCAACGTCGGCGCGGCGAGCAATGTGCTGCGCTATCAACTGATCGGCGCCGTGCAGCAGTTCCCCCGAGCCCAGAACCTGGTCTTCTACTTCGGGGCGGGCGCACCGGACTCGACGGCGCCGCAGCGTGAATTCCGGGTGCCGGAAGGCGCGGTCGACGGCGGTGCGGTTCTCGGCTACGGCGTAGCAGGACCGGCATTGCAGGGGGTGGCCGATCAGATCGGAATTCCCTACCTGGAACGCGAGGAGGACCGACCACTGGTGCTCGACGGCGTGGCGCCCGATGCCGCACAGACGGAACGGCCGGCGCCCACAGCGGAATCCTCGGGTTTCCAGGTGTACTGGGTGCTGGCCGCGGTCGCGGCACTGCTGATCCTGATCGAGCTCTATCGGGTGCTGCGCGATCTTCGCCGCACCCGCCTGGACCGGATAGCGGTGGGTCGATGAGCGACAGTGTGCGGTTGCGGCGGCGACTGCTGTTGTACTCCGCCCCGGTGGTCCTGATGGTGGCGCTGCTGGTGGCCAAGCTGGCGTCGGTGGTGGTGGCGGGAAACGGCGCCGTGACAAGCTTTTCCGCCGACGATGCTGCGGCGTTGTCCGATGATGTGGCCATGTTGCAGGTCGTCAACATCGTCGAACCGGCCAAGGCGCACTACGCCGCCGGTGCCCTGGCGGTCCTGGAACAACGGCTCGGTGACGCCGACCGCGAGTTCTCCCTGGCACTGGATCGCACCGACTACGACGAATCCTGCTCCGTACGTGTGAATGTGGAGCTCGTCCGCGAGACGATGGGCGATGACGCCGCGGCGATGTTCGAGGCCCAGGCTGCGGTCGACCGCTACCTGAGTGCCAGGCAGGCCGTCGAACAGGCCCCGCCGGGATGCTTCGCGGGCAACACCGACGCCGACCCGGAACGCAACGCGCTGCGTGCCTTCGCACTGGCCCGCCTCGATGCGAAGATCGCTGCAGTGGCCGCCCCGCCGCCGCCTCCGCCGCCCGCAGCGCCGCCGGTGTCGGCGCCCGTCGCCCCGGTACCGGGCAGTGCGTCGCCCACCGAGCAGGAGAACGTGCTCGATCCGGGTGACCCGTTTGAGCGGCTGCAGCAGATTCTGCGGGACGCAGCGTAAACCCGCGCTACGGTGACCTCTGACCGGACAAGAGGAGAAAAGCGTGAACAGGGTTGCCATCGGAAAGGTTCTGGCCACCGGGACCGTTGCGCTCAGTGTCACGCTCGCCGGCTGCGGTTCAGGATCGGACTCCGCCGCGTCGACTTCCGCGAAGACCACTGTGCCGACCACGTCGACCGCGGCAGCCCCGGTAGCCGCCCAGACGGTCGCCGAGTACCTGCGGGAAAACGGTGTGACCATGACCCCGGTGAAACGGGGTGACCCGGGTTCGCCGGAACTCAACCTGCCCGTGCCGGCCGGATGGAGTGATATCGGCCGCGATACCCCGGAGGACGCGTGGGGTGCGATCGCGCTCAATGAACCCCCCTCAGACAACCCGCCCGTCATTGTCGCGCGGATGGCCAGACTCTCCGACGAGGCCGACCATGCCAAGATCCTGGAATTCGCGCCGAATGCCGTGACGAATGAGCCCGGTTACAAGGGTCCGGACACCGGACGCCCCGGCACGCTGGGCGGATTCGACGCCGTCGAGATCGCCGGCACCGTCGAACAGAACGACCAGACGGTCTACGTGGCACGCAAGACCGTGGTCATCCCCGGTTCGGATGCGCTCTATCTGCTGGCGCTGGACGCTCAGGGCACCCCCGATCAGCAGGAGGCACTGATCCTGGCGATGGAGACCATCGACGCGGATACCACCATCACCCCCTGAGGATTGCTAGCTGGTCTCAGTATATCGTCGGGGCATGAGTGAAGTGACGATCATCACAGGTGGCGCGGGCGGTATGGGCATCGAGACGGCCAAGATCATCGGCCGGGACCATCCCGTGGTGCTGTGCGATGTACGCCAGGACCGCCTCGACACCGCAGTCGCGACGCTCGCCGACCTGGGTATCACCGCCACCGCGGTGAACTGCGATGTGACCGACCGCGGTGCCGTCGATGGATTGTTCGAGACCGCAGCGGGTCTCGGGACCATCGGCGCGGTGGTGCACACCGCGGGGGTCAGCCCGGCCATGGGGGACGCCGAGTACGTCATGCGGACCAACGCGATCGGCACCCTCAATGTCAACGAGGCCTTCTACGCCCATGTCGAGAACGGCGGTGCCATCGTCAACGTCGCGTCGATGGCCGCCCATATCCTGCCCGAGGAACTCATCCCGGTCGCCGCGTTCCCGTCGGCGTTCCAGGACGAGGCCGCCTTCATGACGGACGCGCTGGCCGCCTGCGATATCGCCGGTGAACAGCAGCGATCCGGTATCGCGTACGCGGTGAGCAAGAACTTCGTGAAGTGGTACAGCAGCTCCCAGGCCGAACGTTTCAACGGCCGCGGGCTCCGGATCGTCTCGGTGTCACCGGGCTCCGTGGACACCGAGATGGGCCGGCTCGAGGAGGCGGGCGGTGCGGGCGCGCTGGTCGCCGACGCGGCGGTGCCGCGCTGGGGCAAGCCCGAGGAGATGGCCGAACTGTTCGCCTTCTGCGTCGGTGACAAGGCCGGATACCTCACCGGGACAGACATCCTCAACGACGGCGGAGTGGTCGCCTCGATCCGGGAACGGGCACGCGCGGGTTCGAAACCGTAGCCAACGGGCATAAAGACCGGGTGAGCACGTCAGGAACCGAGGCGTTCGAGGATCTGGTCGCGGAACTGGACTACCCGATGTTCGTCGTCACCGTGCAGTCGGGCGGTGAGACATCGGGATGCCTGGTCGGATTCGCCAGCCAGACGAGCATCAACCCGCCACGGTTCCTGGTCGGTCTGTCCAAGCGCAACCGCACCTTCCGGGTCGCGGCGGATGCCTCCCATCTGGCGGTGCACGTGTTCGACCGGGAACACCTCGACATCCCGACGCTGTTCGGTAGCCGGACCGGCGATTCGTTCGACAAGTTCGCGCACTGCGCGTGGCGGCCCGGCCCGGAAGAGACGCCGATCCTGGACGACGCCGCCGGGTGGTTCGTCGGCAAGATCCTGGACCGGCATGCTCTCGGCGACCATGCCGGATATCTGCTGGAACCAGTCGCCGGTGAATCTCCGGAATCCGGACGGACATTGGTGTCCTTCGCGGATGTGCGCGACCTGGCGCCGGGTAAGCCCGCATGACCCCCACGGTGGCCAAGGTCGACGGTGTCGCCGATCTTGCGCTGTTCTACGCCGACCCGCCCGCAGGCGTTCGGGCCAACATGATCTTCAGCGCCGATGGTGCCGCGGCCTTCGGAGGGCGGGCCGGTCCGCTGTCCTGCGCGGTCGACCAACAGCTGCTGGCGGT
>JBPPMV010000115.1:0-3875 GCA_051306235.1 Mycobacterium sp.
CCGGCCCGGTCAGATCATCGACCGAGTCAGCGACGCGTGGACACGTCGCGGCGCCGAGAAAGAAGCCACTGTCGTGAATCCGGCCGCTTGACGTCGTGGAATTCTATTTCGGGGCAGAAGGGTCTAGTCGCCAGAAGGGTCTAGTCGCGCGACGCCGGGCAGGCCATGCTGCGCGGCCCGCCACGGAGGGTGCTCACCTCGGCGGCCGGGATGGTCAACACCTCGAAACCGGAATCTGCCAGCCGGGCATTGTTTTCCGCATCGTGCTCGTAGCCGACGACGACGCCCGGGGTGAGCGCGAGTGCACTGCGGCCATCCGCGGCAACGACCCGCAGCCCGTCGATACCCATCGCATCGGCGGCGGCCCTCGCGAACGGCGCCTCGTCGTCGATGCGCACGCCGTCGGCCGCCTGCCGAATCGTAAACGCCGACAACACGTCGACAATCCGCGGCGGCATCACCACGGCGTCGACATCGACCATCGTGCAGAGTGTGTCCAGATGCTCCTGCCCGACCGGCACGGCCAGCACCGTGTGCGCCAGTTCGTCATCGAACAGGCTGCGCGCCAGGGCTTCCGCGCCGGCCGGGGTGGCACGCTCCCCCACCCCGATGGCGACCACACCCGGTGCGAGCAGCAGCACGTCGCCACCTGCGACGGGCGCCGACCGCGACTCGTAGGCCCGCCGGACACCCAGGAACCGCGGGTGGTGCGCGTAGATGACATCGGTCAGCGAGGTCTCGCGGGCCCGCGCCTTCTGCGCCAACGACGGGATGACCACCCGCGGGCCGACCCAGAACGACGAATCCCGGGCCAGCACCAGATGCAGCAGCGGGTCGATGACGAAGTCGCCACCGCGGTGCATGCGGCGCACGAGCGACAACTCGGCCCCGGCGAACGGTAACTCGGTGAAGGTCATTCCTGCGATCAGCACGTGCGCCAGGGAAGCCGGATCCAGAGTTCGCAGATGGGCCGAAAGCTGCTGAGCCAGAAGCGCTCCCAACCGCCGCGGATCGACGGCCGCGGAGATGCCATGCATCCGGGCCGCCCCGGAGGCCAGCGCCTGCGCCAGCAGGTCACCCAGCAACAACACCTCCACACCACGCCCACGCAACAGGGCGGCAAACGCGTCGTGCTCCTGCTGCGCCCCGCCGACCCGATCCGGGGCCAGCCGCTCCAGCTCGGCGCCGGGCCGATGCAGGATGGCGACCCGCAACGTCCCGACTTCCGAATTCAACCCCAAAGCGTGCACCCCCAGAACGGTAACTCAACTATGGTTGAGGTGTATGGAGACGCACGAGCTGACACCGGGTGAGATGTCACTCCGCAGTGGAGTGGCGGTCTCCGCGCTGCACTTCTACGAGCGCGAGGGCCTCATCTCGTGCCGGCGCACCTCGGGTAACCAGCGCCGCTACCCACGGGAGACATTGCGCCGGGTGGCCTTCATCCGGATGTCGCAGCGCCTCGGCATCCCGCTGGCCCGCATCCGCGAGGCGCTGGCCACCCTGCCCAACGACCGGGTGCCGACGAGCAAGGACTGGGCCCGTCTGTCGGCCGGCTGGCGCCAGGACATCGACGACCGGATCGTGCACCTGCAGCGCCTGCGGGACAACCTGACCGGCTGCATCGGCTGCGGTTGTATGAGCCTGAAGTCCTGCCAGCTGGCCAACCCCGGCGATGTACTGGCCGACCACGGCCCCGGCGCGGTCAACCTGTGACATCGAACGTGTGTGCGATACCCTTGGGTCGTGTCTCTGGCGGTTCAAGGGTCGCTCTTCGACCACTCCGAACGTCGTAACCTGGGCGCGGGCGCCTGGATCGACGTGCGCGCGGGCTGGCTCAACGGCTGGCTGGACGGTGAGGCGACGCTGTTCGAGGAACTGCTGGACGACATTCCGTGGCGTGCCGAGCGCAGACAGATGTATGACCGGGTGCTTGATGTTCCGCGCCTGGTCAGTCACCACGATCTGACGACCGAACCGGTCCCGCATCCGGCGATCGCACGGTTGCGCAGGCGGCTCAACGACATCTACGCCGGTGAGCTCGGCGAGCCGTTCACCAGCGCCGGCCTGTGCCTGTACCGCGACGGCACCGACAGTGTGGCCTGGCACGGTGACACGATCGGGCGCAGCAGCACAGAGGACACCATGGTGGCGATCGTGAGCCTGGGCGCCCGAAGGGCTTTCGCGATGCGGCCCCGCACCGGCGGGCGCTCCCTGCGGCTACCGCAGGGCCACGGGGACCTGCTGGTCATGGGCGGTTCCTGTCAGCGAACCTGGGAGCACGCGGTACCGAAGACGGCCCGGCCGACCGGCCCGCGGATCAGCATCCAATTCCGGCCTCGGGATGTGCGCTAACCGCGTACCGCGGCGACCGCCGCGACGAGCAGATCTCGGGCCTTCTGGGTGTCCACCGGCGCGACCGGGGTGTTCGGCAGCACCAGCGGGTTGGCGGTCACGATCACCAGCTGCGAGTCGAAACTCGCGACATAGTTGAACAACTCACCACTGTGCGGCTTCCCGTCGACGACGGTCTGCACGATCCGGTGGGTGCCCAGCGTGCGCACCCCCTCGATCTGCGGGGATTCGACGACCTCGACCAGGCCACGCACACCGGGACCGCCGTAACCGACCTTCTGGCACGCCGGCCCGGGGTCGTTGAACGGAATCGGCTCCGAGGTCTCCACCGCGATGGCGATGAACCGGTTGCCCTTACCCTCGGCGGTGGTGGCGGCCATGTTGCCCTGCGCACCGGGTGGAATGGCAAGGCCTGCAGCGAACTTCGCGCAACCAGCCGGCTCGACCTTGACGCCGGCCGGTATCGCCTGGGGTGCCAGCAGTTTCGCGTCGATGGCGGTGGGCCCGGCCGTGGTCACCTGGAACTCCGGCCCGAACGTCGATTTCACCTCGAAGACGTCGCCGATGGCGGCGCCCTGCTCCGGTTCGCCGGCGGCACACGCGGCGAGCGCGGCAGCGCAGGCGGCGAGGACGAGCACCCGTGGCGTGGACATCGCCGCCAATCTACCCGGGTTCAGCCGCGGATCGCGGTCACCGTCTGCGCCAGCAGGCGTGCGGCGACATCGGGTCCCAGCACCGGCAGGGCCGAGCCCGGGTCGGTCACCACCGTGACCGAGGCGACGTAACCCGAGTCCAGGTACGCGCTGACGGTGTCGGCATGCGACCGCGTTTCGGTGCCACCCTCGACGACGGTGGTCGCCACGGTGCTCATCGCGACCGTCGGCGTGTCGGCGATCGCGGGTGGCTCGACGGCCGAGACGGCGGCGGTGGTCCGCCCGCCGCTCAGGGTCCAGGCAGCGCACCCGTCGGGAAGAGGCGTCGCCGTGCCCGGTCCCGCCACGAGCGCATAGACGATGCCCCCGGGACCCGATGCCGACCAACCCTGCACCGGGGCGCCGGCGGCCGGATCGGCGAGCGCACCGCACGGTGGCGGATCCGCGGCCCAGGGCGGCTTCACACCCCAGAATGCCGCGGGGGCAGCATGATCGGCGAGAGTACCGATCTCGTAGCCGGGCGGTAGCTCGGTGCGGACCCGCGCGACCGCGGCCGGGTTCACCGCACCCGAGCCCTCAGCGGCCGAGGTGGTGACCGGCACCTGCGGCTCGGCCCCACCGCAACCGACGACGACGAGCGACGCACCGAGACAGACCGCGTAGCGACGCATGTGGCTGTGGTACCACATTTCGGTGCGCGGACGTCGACGCCACCGCGGGTTCACCGGACACACCTCGGGTTCCGAACCCGGCCGGTAGATTCCCGCACAAGACCACCCCTTCCGGGTGTCCACGACAGGAGAAGCGATGAACAAGCAGACGACCGTCCGCGGGGTCGCCGCCGCCGCCGCGGTGCTCAGCCTGGCC
>JBPPMV010000116.1:0-6705 GCA_051306235.1 Mycobacterium sp.
GCCGACCTGGATGTCCGCGGGGCGAGGAGTAATACGTTCGCACTGGAGTGGCCGCGGGGGTCGGGCACCTTCCGGGATTACCCGGAGCTGGACCGGGTCGGCTGGTTCAGTGTGACCGAGGCCCGGGTGAAGCTGCTGAAAGGTCAACGGCCCCTGCTGGATCTGCTGCTGGCGGAGCTGGGGCACAGCACAACCGATGGGTCACCGGCCGGCCCTCAGGGTTGACCGTTGCTGGCCCGGATCTGTTCGCGGCACTCCCTGCGGGTCTGCCCGGTCTGCTGCATGCACACCCGCACCGGTGATTCCTCGGCGGCAGGCAGCGGTTCGTCGCTGGGGTCGGTCGTCACCGTCGGAATGGGCACCGTTCCCGATGTGAGTGACCAGATGGTGGCATCGGTGTCCTGAATCGAGGAGCAGTAGGCCGTCGCGCCGGCGGCGGTGACCGCTGTGCTGCCCTCTGGAAGACAGTCCGCCCCGATCACCACCGTCGCCGTCGTCGCGGTGGTCGTCGGCGCACCTGAGGTGATCGTCGTGGTGGCCGACGTCGTGGTGGCCGATGTTGTGGTCGCGGGCGATGGCGCGGTCGTGGCGGTGGGCGCCGCGGAACGTGAGGTCGAGGCGGCGGCGGGCAGTTCGTCATCTGCGCGGTTCAGCTCGAAGATGGCCGCCGCGACAGCGACGCACAGCAACACCGCGAGGACGGCGACGATGGCGATCATCGCGCGCGACCTGCCCGCGGGCGACGCGGGTGAGCTCACCGGGGCAGACTGGGTCAGGCCCAGGGTGTCGCCGGCCAGTTGGTGGCCCAGCGCGTCGGCGAAATCGGCGCACCGGTCGAAGCGGTCGGCGGGGTCTTTGGCCATGGCCTTGGCGAACACCGGGTCCAGGTGCGCCAACTCTGGACGGGTATCCCCGATGGCCGGCGGCAGTGCCGACAGATGCTGGCTGATGACGACCGCGGGGTTGGAATTCTGGAACGGCGGTCTGCCGGTGAGCAATTCGTAGGCGGTGGCGGCCAACGCGTACTGATCGGCCCGGCCGTCCACCGGGTTGCCCATCAGCTGTTCGGGCGCGGCATAGGACACCGTGCCGACCGTCATATTGGTCGCGGTCAGCCCGCTGACGTCATCGGACCACCGGGCAATGCCGAAGTCGGCCAACAGAATACGGCGACCCGCGGATTGGGTGTCCGAGATCAGGATGTTCGCCGGCTTGACGTCGCGGTGCAGCAGATTGCGCTGGTGGGCGTAGTCGAGCGCGTCGGCGACGGCGCTGACGATCTCGTCGACCTGTCTACCCGGCAGCCCCTTGGGGTGCTGCTCCTTGACCAGCCGGGCGGTATCGGTGCCCGGTACGTAGTCCATCGCGATCCAGAGCTGACCGTCGTGCTCCCCGCGGTCGTGCACACCGACGATATGCGGGTGCCACAGTGTCGCGGCGATATCGGCCTCGCGTTCGAACCGTTGCCGATACTCGTCGTCCGCCGAGACGCCGGCACGCAGGATCTTCAGCGCGTCCTGACGAGGCAGCCGCGGATGCTGGGCGAGGTAGACCTCGCCCATCCCGCCGGTACCGAGGCATCGGACGACGGAATACCCGGCAAAGTTGGCCCCACCTGCCAATGGCATGGGCGAATACTAGACGGCGGACTCAGCCCGCCGGCGGAGGCACAGGTGCGGGTGAGGTCGGAACCCCTGCTCCGGGCGGAGGCACCGGGGTGGGTGTCACGGTGGTGATGCCGTTGGCGCCGATGGTGCGTCCGCCGGGACCGGAACCGCTCGACCTGTTCAGGCCGGCCTCATCGAAGGCCGCCTGGGTGCAGTTGAGCATCAGCTGCACACGCCCGTTGGTGGTGAACTTCTGCTTCTCCACGACGCAGAGGCTCTGCTGCATATCGCTGCCCACCGCGCCACCGAAGGTGGCCTTCATGCCGGCCCCTGCGAGGATCTGCACCGCGCGACCATAGGGTTCGCCCACGACGTTGTACGGGCTCTCTGCAGCCGGGTCCGAGCTGGCGGTGCCGGCAGTGATCAGTGCCGCCAGTGCTGCGGCGCTGGTGCCGAGCCCCAATGCGATGAGCTTCTTGTTCACGTGCCCTCCGGGTGTCGCGGTGCGGTGCGAACATATCGCAGAACCGCACCTGTAGAAACTCCAGTCACGTTTCCATCGTCCGTACCTGTGCATTCATTACTTCAGCCAGTGCACGAGCCCGGGGGTCGGTGAAGATGTCCTCGATCTGCAGCCTGCGGCCGTCGGGGCCGGTCAGGGGTACCCGCCAGTTGGGGTACTCATCGGTGGTGCCGGGCTGGTTCTGGGCCCGGACATCGCCGACGGCATCCGGCAGGGCGAGCGCCAACAGCTTCGACGGGGTGCGGCCCAGGTAGGCGTACAGGCCGCGGACGATCTCGTCGATATCGGGATCCTCGCCGACGAGGCCGAGCCGACGCAGCGCGTCCAGCCAGGCTGCCTGCTCGGCACGATCGTGGGCCAGTTCCTCCGCGGCCGGGCGGGTCAGCAGGTCGAGCTCATCGCGCAGCCGGATGTGTTCACCGGCCAGATAACCCGCCGTCGGCGGCAGATCATGGGTGGTCACCGAGGACAGGCAGGCGGTCCGCCACCGCTCCGCAGGCAGCGGTTTGTCCTCCTGCCCCCACTCGCGGTCACGTTCGAACCACAGGATCGAGGTACCGAAGAGTCCGCGCGCACTCAGATAATCGCGCACCCACGGCTCCACGGTGCCCAGATCCTCGCCGACGACGACCGCGCCGGCCCGCATGGCCTCCAGCGCCACGATGCCGATCAGCGCGTCGTGGTCATAGCGGACATAGGTTCCCTCGGTGGGCGGGGCGCCCTGGGGGATCCACCACAGCCGGAACAACCCGATGATGTGGTCGATGCGGACACCGCCTGCGTGCCGCAGCACCGCGTTGACCAGCGCACGGAACGGGGCGTAACCGGTCCGCTCGAGCTGATCGGGCCGCCACGGGGGTTGTGACCAATTCTGGCCGAGCTGGTTGTACTCGTCCGGCGGCGCACCGGCGCTGACGCCGAGCGCCAGCACATCCTGCAGGGCCCATGCGTCGGCGCCGTTGGGATCGACCCCGACCGCCAGATCGTGCATGATGCCCAACGCCATCCCGGACTGCACCGCCGTCGCCTGCGCGGCGGTGAGTTGGTCATCGAGCAGCCACTGTAACCAGCGGTGGAAGTCGATGGCCGCACTGTGTTTCGCGGCGAACTCGGCGACCGCCGGACCGTCGGGGTGGGTGAGCCCCTGCGGCCAGTGGTGCCAGTCGGAGCCGTGCACCTCGGCCAGTGCGCACCAGGTCGCGAAATCGTCGAGGCTGCGCCCTTCACGGTGCTGGAATGCGGTGTAGGCCAGTTCGCGACCGGCAGAGCGGGGCACCCGGTACACCTCTTTGAGTGCTGCCCGCTTGACCTTCCAGGCGCCGTCCCGGTCGATACCGTCCTGGCGGCGCGCGCGGGCGGCGAGGTCGGCGCGGGCCCTGCGCAGCGGCCCACGCTTGCGTAGCAGGGCGTATTCGGGAATGGCCTCCACCCGCAGGTACAGCGGATTGACGAAGCGGCGCGAGGTCGGCAGGTACGGCGAGGGCTCCATCGGGGCGACCGGCGCGGCGGCGTGCAACGGGTTGACCAGGATGAAACCCGCACCGTGCTGCGTCGCCGACCAGACCGCGAGATCGGTCAGGTCGCTCAAATCTCCGGTACCCCAGGAGTTTTCCGAGGTGACGCTGTAGAGCTGGGCAGCCAGCCCCCAACTGCGGCCGGACGGGGCGGCCAGCGTGGCCGGGGCGACGATCAGGGTCGTGCTGGTATCGGCCGAACCGGTCTGGGCATGCAGCCGGTGATATCCCGGTGGCAGGTCCGCGGGCAGTTCGAAGGTGGCCTCACCGATCGATCTGCCGTCCAGATCATATGGCGGACGGTTGTTTTCGAGCTGGCGCAAGCCGGCGCGCACCGATCCGTCCTCCAGTCGGATCCACAGCCCGACAGGGTCACCGTGGGTGACGTGCACCCAGAACGAGGAGGTGGCGCCGGAGCGGGCGACCACCGTCGGCGGCAGGGTCTGCACCCAGTACTCGCGGTCGTGCGCGTGCCGGGCCTCGTCGCGCTCGCTCGCGCTGCCGGCCGGCACGCCGAGCGCGGCCAACACCCCGACCAGGGTGTGTTCCGGGACCGGTACGCGTTGCCCGCGCCAATCGATGAACTCGGTCGCCACCCCGTAGCGCTGTGCGAGGTCGGCAAGTTCGGTCATGGCCGCAATCTTGCCGGATTCGGACGGGCACCGCCGAATCACCGGTCGGTGCGGGGGTCGGTAATCTCGGCGCGCATGGTGCCAGGACGGATCGACTCCGATCAGGACCGCCGGGCACGCATCGCGGTGGGTGCGCTGTTCCTCACCAACGGTGCCGCCTTCGCCAACCTGCTGCCCCGGTATCCGGAGATCAAGAGCGATCTCGCGCTGAGCAATGCCGGTTACGGGGTCGTCGTCGCCGCCTTCGCCGCGGGGGCACTGGTCGCCGGACTGACCGCGGGCGCGGTCATCCGACGGTTCGGCTCGGCGCGTGCCGCGGTCGTCTCGACGGTGGTGATGGTCACCCTGATCCTCGCCGCCGGATTCGCGACCACCCCGGTGCTGCTCGCCGGTGCGCTGTTCCTGGCCGGGGCCTGCGATGCGATCACCGATGTCGCACAGAACGCGCACGGCCTGCGGGTCCAGCAGCGCTACGGGCGGTCCATCATCAACTCGCTGCACGCGGTATGGGCGGCGGGCGCGATCCTGGGCGGGTCGATGGGTGCTGCGGCCATTGCGCTGAATATCGACCGCCCCGTCCATCTGGGCATCTCGGCGCTGTTGTTCGCCTCGGTGGCGATCGTGGCCTACCGGTTCCTACTGCCAGGACTCGATCATGTCGAGGACGGTCCGCGAGGCACCGGCACCGGCCTGCATGCCGGTTTCGCGGTCTACGCCGTGCTGACCGCGCTGATCCTGATGGCCATCGCCGGTGCGGTCATCGAGGACGCCGGCAGCAGCTGGGCCACCCTCTACATGCGCGACGGTGTGGGAGCGCCCGGGGCGGTCGCGGTGCTCGGCTATGTCGCGCTGATGGGCTGCATGTTCATCGGCCGGCTCACCGGGGACCGCATGGTGGACCGGTTCGGTGAGCGCAGGGTGACCTGCGCGGGCGGCCTGGTGATCGCCGCCGGTATGGGTGCGGCACTGGCCTTTCCGAGCGTGCCGGGCACCATCGCGGGCTTTGCCGCGGTCGGTCTCGGGGTGGCCACCCTGGTGCCCGCGGCGATGCACGGCGCCGATCAGCTGCCCGGGCTGCGGGCGGGCGCCGGACTGACCGCGGTGGCGTGGTTGATGCGCGTCGGATTCGTCGCGTCCCCGCCGGTGGTGGGTCTGCTCGCCGACGCCGCGGGACTGCGGGCCGGGCTGCTGCTGGTGCCCGCGGCGGGTCTGATGGTCGCGCTGCTCGCCTGCATCCCCGGTGTGCTCAGTGGGCGCAACGGTTCTAGTGGGCCGCAGCAGTTTTAGTGGGCCGCAGCAGTTTTAGTGGGCCGCAGCGGTTTTAGTGGGCCGCAGCGGTTTTAGTGGGACATTGCACCCATCTCGATCGTGAGCACCCCGGCGATGATCAACCCGATACCGGCCATCATCCGCCAGGTCAGTGGGTCGCGGAACAGGAATCGTGCGGCCACGGCGACCAGCGCCACACCGCAGGCCGTCCAGATGCCGTAGGCGACGCCGACGGGCATGCCCAGCGATAAAGACAGCCACAGCAGATAGAAGGACACCAGGTACCCGGCGGCGACGGGCGCGATCCACTTCCTGCGCCGGAACCCGTCGGAGGCGCGCAGCGACAGCGTTGCCAGCACCTCCATGCCGATCGCACCGGCCAGCACCAGCCACATCACGCGGGTGCCGCGGGTCGGCGCTCATGGGAGCCGAACTCGACGAGCAGCACCCCGGCGATGATCAGCGCGATACCGGCCGCCAACGGCCAGGTGAATGCCTCGCCGAAGATCACCGATGCGGCCACCGCGGTGACCGCGGTGCCGATCGCGCCCCAGATGCCGTAGGCGACTCCGACCGGCATCCCGGCGCGCAGCACCGCCGCCATCAAGATGAAGGACGAGATGTACCCGACCACCACGACGATCAGCCAGGCGGAGTGGTCCTGCGATGCCCGCAGGGACAGGGTGCCGGTGACTTCTGTGGCGATGGCCGCGCCGAGCAGCGCCCACTTTCGCATCGCGGCAGCGTAGCGGGCGATCAGGCCGGCGCGGTCTGCCGGGTCTCGGAGGGCTCGTCCACCGCGGACACCACCCGGCCGATGTGGTCGGTGGAATGTCTGTCCAGCGGTCTGAACAGCTCGAATGTGCGTAGATAGCGCAGGTCACACCGGCGCATGGAACGTCTGCGTACCGTGGAAACGTTCGATATGAGATAGGCCGAGTTCTCGGAAGGCAGGAAACACCATGACCGACGCGCTCATCGTCGACACCACCAACGGACCCGTCCGCGGTATCACTGACGGCACCGTCTCGGCATGGCTGGGCATTCGCTATGCCGCGCCGCCGGCCGGCGAGCTGCGCTGGCGCGCCCCGCAACCTCCGGCACCGTGGACCGAACCCGCCGACGCCACCAAGGTGGGCCCGGTATGCCCGCAGCCCACC
>JBPPMV010000117.1:0-5848 GCA_051306235.1 Mycobacterium sp.
CCGGTCGTCCCCGGTATCTCGCGGCCCGGCCTGACCGACGACGATCTGATCGCCGGAGCGCCCGAGGTCGGGTTCCCGGTGCTGGTGAAACCGTCGGCCGGTGGTGGCGGCAAGGGGATGCGCGTCGTCCACGAGGCTGCCGAACTGCCGGCCGCACTGGCCAGCGCGCGCCGCGAGGCGGCATCGGCGTTCGGCGATGACACGCTGTTCCTGGAGCGGTTCGTGTTGCGGCCCCGCCATATCGAGGTGCAGGTGCTCGCCGACGGGCACGGAAATGTCATCCACCTCGGTGAGCGTGAATGCAGCCTGCAGCGCCGTCATCAGAAGGTCATCGAGGAGGCGCCCTCGCCGCTGCTGGACGCCGCGACCCGCGCCCGCATCGGTGAGGCGGCCTGCAACACCGCCCGCAGTGTCGATTACACCGGCGCGGGCACCGTCGAGTTCATCGTGTCCGCCGATGCCCCCGACGAATTCTTCTTCATGGAGATGAACACCCGCCTGCAGGTGGAACACCCGGTCACCGAGCTGGTCACCGGAGTGGATCTCGTTGAGCAACAGGTGCGTATCGCCGCCGACGCCCACCTCGGTCTGGCGCAGGGGGATATCGCGTTGACCGGGCATGCGATCGAGGCCCGGGTGTACGCCGAGGACCCCGGCAGCGGCTTCCTGCCCACCGGTGGAACGGTGCTCGACCTGGTCGAACCTGTTGATGCACGGGTTGATTCGGGCATCTACGCCGGCACCGTGGTCGGCAGTGACTACGATCCGATGCTGGCCAAGGTCATCGCTTATGGTGAGGACCGCGATGCGGCACTGCGCAGTCTGGATCGCGCGCTGGCGCAGACCGGTGTACTCGGGGTGACCACCAATATCGACTTCCTGCGGTTCCTGTTGGCCGACGAGGATGTCGCCGCCGGGCGCCTGGACACCGGGCTGCTGGACCGCCGCACCCCCGATTACGTTGCCCCGCAACCCACCGACGAGGAACTGATCGCTGCCGCCGCCTACCGTTGGCTGGACACCTGGGCTGCCGCCGACGGCAACCTGTGGTCGACGCCCAGCGGGTGGCGCACCGGCGCGGCCGCGCCGACGGTCATCCGCCTGGGCGCCGGCGAGCGGGTGGACCATGTGCGTATCACCGGCGTCCCGGATGTGGCGGTGGCCGACGTCGAACACGGTGACACCTACCGGATCGGCGCGACCCGCAGTGGCCGCGAGCTCAGCATCACCATCGACGGGGTGCGGGCGGACTATGTCGCGGCCGCCGACGCCGGCCACGTGTGGCTGGCCGGACGAGACCGCACCATCGCGATCCGAGAGGTGCGGGAGGCGCCGGTGCGGCCCGATGACGAGCACGCCGGCGACGCCGAACTGCTCAGCCCGATGCCGGGAGCTGTTGTCGCCGTGGGCGTCACCGACGGCGCCGACGTCACCTCGGGCACCGTCGTCGTCACCGTGGAGGCGATGAAGATGGAACATGCACTATCCGCACCGGTCGACGGTGTGGTCGAACTTCTCGTCGCCGTGGGCGACCAGGTCAAAGTGGGCCAGCCGCTGGCCCGAATCACCGCAGCAAAGGAGGCTCAGGAATGAGCGACTATCTCTCGACCGGCTCGCTACCCGACGATTACGCCCAGCTCGTCAAGACCGTGCGCGATTTCGCGCAGACTGTCGTCGCGCCGGTGTCCGCCAAACACGATGAGGAACATAGCTTCCCGTACGAGGTGGTGGACGGAATGGCCGATATGGGCCTGTTCGGTCTGCCGTTCCCCGAGGAGTACGGCGGCATGGGCGGCGACTACTTCGCGCTCTGCCTGGCCCTGGAGGAACTCGGCAAGGTCGATCAGTCTGTCGCGATCACCTTGGAAGCCGGTGTGTCACTGGGAGCGATGCCGGTGTACCGGTTCGGCAACGACGCGCAGAAGCAGGAGTGGTTGCCGCTGCTGGCCAGCGGTAAGGCACTCGGCGCCTTCGGGTTGACCGAGGCGGGCGGCGGCAGCGATGCCGGCGCAACCAAGACCACCGCGAAGGCCGACGGATCCGACTGGGTCATCAACGGTTCCAAGCAGTTCATCACCAACTCCGGCACCGATATCACCAAGCTGGTAACCGTCACCGCCGTCACCGGAGAGACCGGCACCGGTAAAAAAGAGATCTCCGCCATCCTGGTGCCGGTGCCCACCAAGGGATTCACCGCCGAACCCGCCTACAACAAGGTCGGCTGGAACGCCTCGGACACCCACCCGCTGAGCTTCGACGATGTGCGGGTGCCGCAGGAGAACCTGCTGGGTGAGCGTGGCCGCGGCTACGCCAACTTCCTGCGCATCCTCGACGAGGGCCGGATCGCGATCGCCGCGCTGTCGGTCGGTGCGGCACAGGGGTGTGTCGACGAGAGCGTGAAATACGCCAGGGAACGGGAGGCATTCGGCGCGGCGATCGGCAGCTACCAGGCCATCGCCTTCAAGATCGCCCGGATGGAGGCCCGCGCCCATGTGGCCCGCACCGCCTACTACGACGCTGCCGCGCTGATGCTGGCGGGCAAGCCGTTCAAGAAGGCCGCGTCGGTCGCCAAGTTGGTGGCAAGCGAGGCCGCCATGGACAACTCGCGTGATGCCACCCAGATCTTCGGCGGGTACGGCTTCATGAACGAGTACTCGGTGGCCCGCCACTACCGGGACTCCAAGATCCTCGAAATCGGCGAAGGAACGACCGAAGTGCAGCTGATGCTCATCGGACGGGAGTTGGGTCTGTGAACGACGAGAAAGCGAGCGACGAGAAAGCGACCGGCCAGAAGCGGATCGTCGAGCAGCGCGGCCTGTGGTTCGAGGAGTTCGAGACCGGCGTGCTGTATCTGCACCGACCGGGCCGTACCATCACCGAGGCCGATAACGTCCTGTTCACCACGCTGACGATGAACACCCAGGCGCTGCACCTGGATGCCGCGTTCGCCGATGCGCAGCCGCCGTTCCACCAGCGCCTCGTCAATTCGATGTTCACGCTGTCGACGCTGGTGGGTCTGTCGGTCACCCAGCTCACGCAGGGCACCATCGTCGGCAATCTCGGATTCTCCGATATCGCCTTCCCGAAACCGCTGTTCCACGGGGACACCCTCTACGCGGAGTCCGAGATCCTCGAAAAGCGTGAATCCAAGAGCCGGCCCGGCGAGGGCATTGTCACCTTCGCCCACACCGGCCGTAACCAGCATGGCGATATCGTGGCGACCGCGTCGCGCAAGACCATGGTGCGCAAGAAGCCTCAGGAGGCCTAGTGCCGCTCGACAATATCGGCCCGGCGTGGATTTTCTGCCCGGCCGATCGTCCGGAACGTTTCGAGAAGGCCGCAGCCGCAGCCGATATCGTCATCCTCGACCTGGAGGACGGCGCCGGTGACAAACCGGCAGCCCGGGAAGCGGTGATCAACAGCTCGCTGGACCCGTCCCGCACGGTCATCCGGATCAACCCGCACGGCACCGAGGACCAGCGCCTCGATCTGGAGGCGTTACAGCGCACGGGCTACACGACGGTCATGCTGCCCAAGTGTGAGGCCGCCGAACAGGTGACCGCGTTGGCCCCACTGGAGGTGGTGCTCATCGTCGAAACCCCGTTGGGTGCGCTGAAGGTCACCGAGACGGCAGCCGCGGCCAACGGCATCGGCGTGATGTGGGGAGCCGAGGACCTGTTCGGTTCGCTGGGCGGAACCGCCAACCGTTTCGCCGACGGCACCTACCGCGGAGTGGCCGACCATGTCCGCTCGCAGTCGCTGCTGGCGGCCAAGGCCTACGGCAAGCTGGCCCTGGATTCGGTCTACATCGACATCAAGGATCTCGACGGGCTGCGCCGGGAGACCGATGACGCCGTGGCTGTCGGCTTCGATATCAAGGTTGCGCTGCATCCGACCCAGGTGACCGTCATCCGGGACGGCTACGCGCCGTCGGCCGATCAGGTCGACTGGGCACGACACGTGCTGGCGGCCGCGACAAACCAACGGGGCGCTTTCGCTTTCGAGGGCATAATGGTGGATGCCCCGGTACTGCGGCGGGCAGAGCGGATCGTCCAGCTTGCGCCCCACCCCGGTAGTTAGCCGGCGCCCCTGACCAGGGGGTCGCCCTGACCGCAGCCGTGCCGAGCACCTCGAGGTCCGGCGGCCGAACATGCCGCCCCCTGAAGGAGGCGGTATGGCTGGTTTTGTGGACGCGACGGGTATTGACGGGCTGGTGCAGTTGCTCCGGCCCGACGGGACGCCGAGCGACGAACACCGGTATCGCCGTGACCTGCCGCCCGAGACGCTGGGCTGGCTCTACGAGCTGATGGTCCTCACCCGCGAACTCGACACCGAGTTCGTCAATCTGCAACGCCAGGGCGAGCTGGCCCTGTACGCGTCCTGCCGCGGTCAGGAGGCCGCTCAGGTCGGAGCGGTCGGTTGCCTGCACAAGACCGACTGGTTGTTCCCGCAGTACCGCGAACTCGGCGCCTTCCTGACCCGCGGTATCGCGCCCGCCGATATGGGCGCGGTGTGGCGCGGCACCTGGCATGGCGGACTGTCCTTCACCGAGAAATGCTGTGCGCCGATCTGCATCCAGATCGGCACGCACGGCCTGCACGCGGTGGGCGCGGCGATGGCCGCACAGCGCCTCGGCGAGGACTCGGTGACGGTGGCGTTCATGGGCGACGGCGCCACCTCCGAGGGCGACGCGCACGAGGCGCTGAACCTGGCGGCGGTGTTCAAGGCCCCGTGCGTGTTCTTCGTGCAGAACAACCAGTGGGCGATCTCGGTGCCGGTCGATCGTCAGCACGCCGCACAGTCGCTGGCGCATCGGGCGGCCGGATACGGAATGCCCGCGGTCCGGGTGGACGGCAACGACGTTCTGGCCTGCTACGCGGTCATGGCGCAGGCAGCCCAGCACGCCCGCGAGGGCGGCGGGCCGACGTTCATCGAGGCACTGACCTACCGGATGGGCCCGCACACCACCTCCGACGATCCCAGTCGCTACCGGTCGGCCCGGGATGTCGAACAGTGGGCCGCGCGGGACCCTATCGACCGCTACGCAACGTATCTGAGGTCGGTGGGAGTGCTGACCGACCGGATCTCCGAACGGGTCTCCGCCCGGGCGGCCCGGTTGCGTGCCGAATTGCGCGATGCGATCGTCGGCGCACCCGATAGGGATATCGCCGAGGTGTTCGACACCGTCTATGACGAGATCACCCCGGAGTTGGCCCGTCAGCGCGACCAGTTGCTCCTCGAGTTGGGGAAGGACTGAAGCCATGACCCAGATCATCGAACGGTCGTCGATGCACGGTGACGACCTGCCCGAACCCCGCCCCTCGTTGTTGACGTTGACCATGGCTCAGGCCATCACGCAGGCGCTGCACGATGCGATGGCCGCCGATGACCGGGTGCTGGTCTTCGGTGAGGACGTCGCGACGCTGGGTGGGGTGTTCCGGGTGACCGAGGGGCTGGCCGAAACCTTCGGCTCTCAGCGTTGTTTCGACACCCCGCTGGCCGAATCGGCCATCATCGGCATCGCGATCGGGATGGCCGTGCGCGGATTCGTCCCAGTGCCCGAGATCCAGTTCGACGGCTTCGCCGCCCCCGCCTTCGACCAGATGGTCAGCCACTTGGCCAAGTACCGGATGCGTACCCATGGCGATATCGACATGCCGGTGACGGTGCGGATTCCGTCCTTCGGCGGGATCGGTGCGGTGGAACACCATTCGGAGTCCACCGAGAGCTACTGGTTGCACACCGCGGGACTGAAGGTCGTGGCGCCCTCGACACCGTCGGATGCGTATTGGCTGCTGCGACAATCGATCACCTGCCGGGACCCGGTCATCTACCTGGAGCCCAAGCG